>JBATYU010001108.1:0-2572 GCA_049674245.1 Bradyrhizobium sp.
TCACCAACGGTCCATTCGAAGATATGGTTGTGGTGCTTGCGCGGGCCGTGTGCGCCTGAAGTCTTGCCGGCGAGATCCTCGCGCAGCACCGGCGCATCCTTGTCCATCGCCTTGAACGGATCGATCACGACCGGCAGCGCTTCGTATTCGACCACCACCTTGTTGATGCCATCGTCGGCGGCGTAGCGGTCGGTCGCGACCACGAAGGCGACTTCCTGGTTCTGGAACAGCACCTTGCCGTCGGCCAAAACCATCTGCACGTCGCCGGCCAAGGTCGGCATCCAGGCGAGGTTGACGGTCTTCAGCGTCTCGGCGGTGATCACCGCAAGCACGCCCGGCACCTTCAGCGCCTCTTCGGAGTTGATCGACTTGACCCGCGCATGGGCATGCGGCGAGCGCACGAAATCGCCGTGCAGCATGCCCGGCAGCTTCAAATCGTCGACGTAGTTGCCCTTGCCTTGGGTGAAGCGGATGTCCTCGACCCGCTTGCGCTTGCAGCCCATGCCTTCGAGCGCGGCGGTGCGTTGTTCCCGGGTGGGGGTCAAGTCGTTCATTCCGCGGCCTCCTCGTACTCGACGCCATTGATCTTGTCGGCGGCGTACTGGATCGCTTTCACGATGTTCTGATAGCCGGTGCAGCGGCAGATGTTGCCGGAAATGCCGATGCGGATTTCTTCCTCCGATGGCCAGGGGTTTTCCAAGAGCAGCCGCTGCGCGCGCACGATCATGCCGGAGGTGCAGAAGCCGCATTGCAGCCCGTGCATCATGCGAAAGCCTTCCTGCAATGCCGACAGCGAGCCGTCGGCATTGGCGACGCCCTCGATGGTGGTGATCTCGGAACCTGCCGCCTGGACCGCAAACATTGTGCAGGACTTCACCGACATGCCGTCGAGATCGACGGTGCAGGCGCCGCAATGGGTGGTCTCGCAGCCGATATGGGTGCCGGTGAGCGACAGGTTTTCGCGCAAAAAATGCACCAGCAGCGTGCGCGGCTCGACCAGGCCTTCGACCTCGGCGCCGTTGACCTTCATGGTCACATGGGTTTTTGCCATCGCCTCTCTCCTAACCTGCGCGTGAAGCAGCGCGTTGCAGCGCCCGCATCACCATGATGCCGCCGACATGTTTGCGATATTCGATTGGCCCACGCGCATCCGCGGCCGGCGACATGATCGCTTCGGCAGCGCTCGCGGCCTTCTTCAGCGTGGCAGAATCGAGGCTGGTTCCGATCACGCACCGAGCCGCGTCGGCGGCGAGCAACGGCGTCTCGTGCAGATTGGTCAGCCCGATCGCGCAGGTCGCGACCTTGCCGCCCGCCATGGTGAGCATCACGGCGGCCGCCGCGGTCGCGTAGTCGCCGACCTTGCGCTTGAGTTTCTCGTAGGCATAGCCGTGACCGGCCGCCGGCACGGGAATTGAAACCGAACTCAGGATCTCGCCGGGCTCGAGCGCGGTGAAATAGGCGCCCTGGTAGAATTCGGAAGCCGCGATGTCGCGACCGCCTGACGGCCCCTCGAGCCGGTAATATGCGCCGAGCGTCAGCATCAGCGCCGGCATGTCGTTGCCGGGATCGCCATTGGCGACATTGCCGCCGATGGTGCCGCGGTAGCGCACCTGCGGGTCGGCGATCAGAAGCGCGGTCTCGTGCAGGATCGGCAGCGATTTCGCGATCTCGCCCGACGCCAACAGCTCATGCTGGGTGGTCATGGCGCCGATCACGATCTTGTTGCCGTCGTGGCGGACACCCTTCAGCCCGTCGATGCCATGCAGATCGACCAGATGGGCGGGGGTGGCGAGCCGGAGTTTCATCATCGGGACCAGGCTATGGCCGCCGGCAAGCGGCCTTGCCTCATCGCCCAGCGTCGAGAGAAGCTTGACCGCGTCGGCCAGGGTTTGAGGCCGGTGGTAGCTGAAGGGGCCGGGGATCATCATCTCCTCCGTTCGTCTTTTTTGCTGCCCTTACGGGGCGTGGACGTTGGAAGGCACGCTGTCTCCTCATCTTTTCGCGCGCAATCGCAGCGGCACAAGGCCGGAAAATCCGCACGAAATGCTGAAAAGCGCGCACGAATTGCGTCAGGCCTTGCGACCTATCTATTTTGATGGCTAGGCGTGGCGTCGGGCGAGCCCGAGCCGCGCCTTCACTTCGGCGATCTTGGCGCGACTCACGGGAACGCGATGCGGCGACGGCCCGTCGAGCTCGATCACCGCCCCGTCGCCCTCCCTGCGGACGAAAGAGACATGCGCCATCGCCACGATGTGGCTGCGATGCACTCGGACGAACAGGCCGGGGTCGAGCTGGGCCTCGGCTTCCGAAATCGACCATGGGCACATGCGCTCGCGGGTGCCGTCATGGACCCTTGTATAGTGGGCGTCGGCCCTGACGCTGCGCACATCGGCGGCATCGATGAAATGGGTGCCGTCGGCGCCTTCGACCGGCAGCCGTGGCACCGGCGGGGCCCGCGGCGGCTGGCCAATGCCGCCGAGCGGGGTCGGCCGGAGCCGCGGACTGATCGGCGCGCTGCCGGCATCGGCCGACGGAATAGCTGCGAGAAAGCTTGCCCCTTGCGGAACCGCGG
>JBATYU010001109.1:0-7529 GCA_049674245.1 Bradyrhizobium sp.
CTTTGCTCCACGCTTTCTTCAGACCCCATCTCGCGATGACGCCCTTGCGCTTCGCTAATCCTTCGCCGTCATCAGGCTGGATAAAGGACTTTCACCTCCAAGCTGTCGTTCATACTCGGCACACAAGAAAGAGGCCGCCAACTGAGGCGGCCTTTAGGGTGATGTTTCAGTTTCCCTTAGGCCATCTGCGGTACGCGATGATCCACAAGACCGGAATCGTCCCGAGCGGAACCAACGAAAATAGCGACCACCACGGCGACAGACCGGCGCGCCGCAAAATCCGCCACGATGGGACCATCGTTACGGCGACCAGCACGACGTAGAAGAACACTGAAACTAGGTCGAACACTCTTGCAACCCTATCAACGTAGAGTGCGAACGATCTTAGGCCAATTTGCAACTCGTCAAGGGACCAAATTAGGCCACTGCAATTTTCAAAGTAGGCCACTAGGGATCGAAACAGGCCAGTACCGGGTTCCTGAATCTGTCGGATGGTCGTGCGAATGCCGCTTCGGGTCCAAGGCAGGCCTCAAGCGGTAAATGTTTGATGTCAGCCCAGACCGGGAGCGGCAGAATGATCGGCAACGCCACCACTTCGGGGCTATGGTCGTTCCTTCAATGAGGGAGGCGAAAGCGGGACGCGAAAAATCTTGAAGCCTGCGACGTCGGGAAACCACTCCGCCGCTTCCGAAGACACCAACGTCAAGACTGCGGCCGGCACTTCTCCGCTAATCAACCGATCGACCGCCTTCGCTTGACCCTCACTCAGTTGAGTTTCAATCGCCCCCGCTGCCACAAGCGCGGTTCGCACATTATCTGTAGATGCGGATTGGCTGTCATCGATTGCAACGGTTTTACCGGCTAGATCGGACACCGACTTGATTGCCGGGCGAGCCAAGAGAACGGCGACCACCTTGTTTGGCACCGCTGGGTTCGACGCCGGTATCGCGGCGACGCCCGTTACGTTCTCCGCGAGCGCAGTAGCGGCCGCGATCTGCTGCTTTATCGTTCTGGCGTTGGAACTGGCAGCGGCGTTGTCTGCTGGCTCCGGTCGTTCCTTCAATGAGGCAGGCGAAAGCGGGATGCGAAGAATTTTGAAGCCTGCGACGTCGGGAAACCACTCCGCCGCTTCCGAAGACACCAGCGTCAAGACTGCAGCCGACGCTTCTCCGCTAATCAACCGATCGACCGCCTTCGCTTCACCCTCGCTCAGTTGAGCCTCGGCGGCCCCCGCTGCCACAAGCGCGGTCCGCACATTCTCTTTAGATGCGGATTGCCTGTCATCGATTGCAACGGTTTTACCGGTTAGATCGGACACCGACTTGATTTCCGGGCGAGCCAAGAGAACGGCGACCACCTTGTTTGGCACCGCTGGGTTCGGCGCTGGGTTCGCGGCATCGCCCGTTACTTTTTCCGCGAGCGCAGTAGCGGCCGCGATCTGCTGTTTTATCGTTCTGACATTGGAACCGGCAGCGGCGTTGTCTGCGGGCTCCGGTCGTTCCTTCAATGAGGCAGACGAAAGCGGGATGCGAAAAATCTTGAAGCCTGCGATTTCGCTAGACCACTCCGCTGTCTCCGGATACGCCAAAGTCAGGACCGCAGCCGACACTTCTCCGCTGATCAACCGATCGACTGCCTTGGTTTGATTCGCGCTCAGCTGGACTTCGGTCGCTCCCGCTGCCGCGATCGCGCGCTGCACATTGCCGGTGGACGCAGATTGCTTGTCATCGATCGCAATGTTCTTACCGGTTAGATCCGACACCGACTTGATTTCCGGACGAACCATGAGGAGGCCAATCAGATGGTCCGCGTCCTTTGGCGACGCGGACGCGGTCTTTTCAGCAGCCGCACGCTGTGCGGCTTTCAAGTGACCGGAACGGCCGCCACGATACGCTTCAGCTGCCGGGACCGCCGCGGCGGGCGTCACGTGCTCCGCAACCGCCGTTGCAGCCGCAACCGGCCGTCTGTTCTTGAAATTGGCGGAGACGCCGGCCGTGGCATGCTTATCCGTAACGCTTGCTCGCACGGGGTCGGTCTCCCTTGCGGTGCTGCCGGTGAGCAGTGTGGGCTTCGATCTGTCGTCGCCCATCCCGGTCACACGACGGACTCCAGCTTTGGGCGAACGCCGCGCCGGCGCTGATGACGATTGCCCGAACCAGGCCGTGTAGGTCTGGCAAAGCCTGTTACATGGCTTTCCGTCGATATAAACGGTATCTGGCGAATCCAACGGCGCAGCTTCCGAAACCCCCACAGAACCGAGGACCAATATGCAGATCAGTATCACCCATCTATTACGCATAACGCCTCCGTTGGAAGCAGATGTTCGCGGGGCAGATTTTCGTGGGGTCGAGCCCGAAGCGAACATTTTCGATCCGTGCGGCAACAGCGGCCCCGTCTATCTGACGCGGAAAAAACTTTGCCGAAATCAAATTGCTTGTAGTGGTCGATAGGCCTGGCTACGGCCGGATATAGCTCCAGCCTTTCTCCTGCAGTTCCATCAACCGAACGACGCCCGACGGAACCATGACGACTTCTGACAGCACATCGATCGGGTGGCCCTCTTTCTTCTCCATGCCAGCCTTGGTGACATTGCATGCAGAAAATTGAATTCTGCTTGGAAAGGCATAGTCCTTCAAATTCTTGATGCGGTCCCGTACCGGCGACGTGTCGGCACGGAACATATGCAAGCCGGGGCCGTATGCGACGACATCTACATCTATGTCCTCACCCTTCGCGCGATAATACTCGATGACATTGGTGGCGTTATTCAACGCGAGGTTCATGACCGTCGGATCGTTCTGATCGACTTGAATGACCATACGGTGAAGTCTTGCGGAACGATGCGCCTTCGCGTTTTCCGCTGAAGCGGCAGGGATGAGCGATATCAAGGCAATGCAGGCAACGGTCGCATGGCGAAGCCATCTACGCATACTGAACTCCCTTACAAAATAACTCTTCAAATGAAGCGGAGTAACATCTGCACAAGTCTACTATCTCGCTCTATCGTTGCTGCGATGACATATTGGTTCTGGTTGCGAGCGGCGGCCACTTGCATGGCGCTGCAATCCTGTCCCGGACCGCATCCAATCCGGCAAGTTGGAACGTCGTTTCGTGGCCTCGACCCGAGGCGTCGAGCACGCTGATCTTCAGTCGCGCCCCTTCCGGAAGCGATCGCAAAAATCCGACCGAATCCTTCTTGTAGTTCGCGCTGCTTCCGTCCGCGGAAGCAGTCCAGGTCAGCCTAACGAGGGGTTGGTCGTTGATTTGATGGGCAACTTGAATATCGCCGGCGGGCGACGCGCGCCAAGCTCCCTCCGTACGAACCACAAGTTCGGTGCGTCGTCCAAGACATCGAATGGCGAGAGTTTTCGGCGCATCTTTGTCGGCAGACGAAGAGCGGATCACCGCCGTGATCAGTGGGGAATAATCCACTGGTGAGGTCGTTTCACTTATGACCCAGAGATCAGTTGCGGTCACAGCTTGGCTTGGCGAAACGGGACTTATTACAGATGCAGCAGAGCGTTCCGGCGGAATGCGCTGCAAGCATTCGAGCTCTGCGGTACGTGCCTTCTGAAGGCAGTTCGCGTGTAGAGCCGCATCGTTTGCGAGGTTGGAGCACATCGATTCGGTGCGGTGCGCCAACTTAAAGCAAGACTCCAAGTCTGTGATAGACTCGTTCGCGGCTTGAGCGCAAACAGCGGAGCCGACACAGCAGAGCATGATGGCGAACAGACGGACCCACATCATTGCTGACTCGTCTGTTTGTTAGGGCTCGCGCGATCAAGCCATTCTTGGGCCGCCTGAAAGCGCTCCAAGCCGGGGGCTCGCGTCTTCAGATCAACGTTCTTCCATTTTGGGTCGAAGCCGGGCGACTGCAGTTTGTCAATCCGGCTGAAGAGCTCATCAACAAAGCGCGCAACCCGACGGTAGCGCGGCGATTCCGGGCGCCAGTTAAACGATGCAAGAACTGTGGGAACCGCGATGGTAGCGATCCGTTCGCCCTTGGCAATGAGGTTGGGATAATCTTCTGGCTCGAGATACGAAGCGACGTAGTAGTCTTCGAATTTCGAGCCATATTCGACTGGAAGAAATCTAAAGCCTTGCTCCCATTTCCCTTTGACGAACGCGTCGACTGGCTTCGAAGTCACGAAGACAACGGCAGCAATCTCTCCGCGCCTCATTTGCTCGAGAGCCACGGGGTGCGGGATAAACATGCTGTTCACGGCGATGCCGAGGCGGCTGAAAATCAAGGGCCCGGAATAAGCGGCGGC
The DNA here is from genome assembly GCA_049674245.1 of Bradyrhizobium sp. GTDB lineage: Bacteria > Pseudomonadota > Alphaproteobacteria > Rhizobiales > Xanthobacteraceae > Bradyrhizobium. Next base: position 4,272 of record JBATYU010001109.1, read on the forward strand.
GGTACCCTGCGTGTTGAAGTTAACTTTCTTGCCTACCAGGTCCGAGAGCGATCGAATCTCTGGCCGGACGAAGATGTGCACTTCGGAGGGAAACAAATTTATTACGTAAGCAATGCGCCGTTGAATGTGCGGAACCTGCAACTTGTACTCTTCAAGAGAGTCACTGTTGATGATTGCCGCATCGACCCCCTTCAGATAGAGCAGATCATTGACGTTTTCGGTCGGACCGCGGGTTACGATGGGAAGAACCTGCATTGCACCACCGTCATTCACCACCCGAGCGATCTCGGTAGCGAAATGGATGGGGGCGCCCTCCAGAAGACCGCCAGCCAGACCTATCGTCCAGGCGTTCAGCCGGGCTCGTATCTGTGCCTCGCTGGAAATCCCCGATGAAGGCGGTGGTGAGTGACTAAGCCGAGGGGATTGCGCGATACTTGGACTGCAGAGTGTAACCGCGATTAACACCACCATAGATCTTGTTACATACGTCATGGTAATTCCAATCAATGAAATAAGAACTGTGCTTCGTGCCGGTCATCAAAACGTCCACTGAGCAATTACCTTTTCGAGCCGCGCTGATCTCGCTGAGGCGTGGGCGCCGTGACGGTGCGTTAGAAAAACCTGGCGCTCAGAGAGCTGCGCCCAAAACGAGACCGCAAAACAGAGCGATGGCCTTGAGAGAATGAAGACCGGTCCGGGTTTCGGGGATGGCGCGGATGGAAACGTTCGAAATCGAGTTCATCGCAACCTCCAAATGCTGGAATAAAAGAAGCAACTGTTCGTTGATAAAAACCCCTGTGCCGCAGGCATAACTTGAATTTCGATTGTGGCTAACTTGAATTTTGATTGCGGCGATTAAGAGGAAAACAAGGGTGGCGGTCCAGCGCGTAGGACAGACGCCGTCTTGGCATTCCGCTTTCCGCAGCGCTCGATCAGCGTCCCAATACTCGCAGTCGAGGGTCAGGACACGCGCATGAGGCTGCGCGAGTCAAAATGAAATCGCCGCACCCTTGCAGCCCTTTCTTGGATTGATGGCCCTGGACGTGTCCACGCCCTAGCTGAACAGCTTGTTCAATTCGCCGCCGGGATAGCCGTGGCCGAGTTCGGCGAAAGTGCCCTTCTCCACCATCTCCATTGCGGCCTTCATGAACCCGGCCCACGCCGAACGCGCCAGCGAACCGCCGACGCTGATGCGGCGCACGCCGAGCGCTTCGGCTTCCTTGACCGAAAGACCGGAGGCGCCGATCAGGAGATTGACGGGTTTGGGATGCACGGCCTTCACGACGGCGGCGATATCTTCCTTGGTCTTGATGCCGGGCGCGTAAAGACAATCGGCGCCAGCGTCGGAATAGGCTTTCAGCCGGTCGATCACCAGGTCCAGATCGGTCTGCCCCCACAGGAAGGCCTCGCAGCGGCCGGTCAAGAGCACGCCGGAGTTGTCGGCGTCAACAGCCGCGCGCGCGGCCTTGATGCGCTCGATGGCAAGAGAGCGGTCATAAAGCGGTTTGGCCTTGTCGCCGGTGGAGTCTTCGATCGACAGACCCGCAACGCCGCTTCTGACCGCGCGCGCGACATTGGCGCCGACCTTTGCGGCTTCATGTGCAAATCCGCCCTCGAAATCGGCATTGACGGGGATATCGACGGCCGCCGAGATCGCCGCGAGATGCGCGAGCACCTCTTCCAGCGTCACGCGGTAGTCGGCCTTGCCGATGGTCCAGGCGAAGCCCGCGCTGGTGGAGGCGACCGCCTTGAAGCCGAGATGCGCAAGCGCCTTCGCGCTGCCGACATCGAACGGATTGGGCAGCACAAAACAGCCGGTCTCGTGCAGTTTACGAAAAGTCGTGCGCTTGTCTGCTGTCGTCGGCATGGCTGCTCCCTGTCGTTTTCTCGTTTTTCGCTTGCGGGCATAGATAGCGACGTCCTTGGCCAAACGCCAGCGCGCTACGCCGTCACCTGGCGCAGAAACGTGCGCTCCTCCGCCAGGATGAACTTGTTCTCTTCGGCGAAATTGAAGGTCGCCATGGCTTCCTTGTCGGCGCGCAGCCGCGCGCGATAGCTTTCATATTCCGCGAGGCTTGGAAACTTGAGCAGCGCGAAGGCGATATTGTTGGTGCCCTCATGCGGCATCCAGTAACCCAGACATTCGCCGCCGCATTTCGGAATGATGGTAAGCCAGCGCTTGGCATATTCCTCGAACATCCCGCGCTTGAACGGATCGAGCTGGTAGCGGATGAAAACGGTGATGGCCAACATAACCTCCTGTTGTTGCGTTCGCCCTGTCTAGCCGCTTGCTTCGCGCCAATGCTTCGGCTATGATCGAACTATGAAAGTAGGTCCCGATATCGCCATGGTCGCCTCCCTGGTCGGAGATCCCGCGCGCGCCAACATGCTCACCGCGCTGATGACCGGCCGCGCGCTGACCGCGAGCGAGCTCGCGCAGGAAGCCGGCATCACGCCGCAGACCGCGAGTTCGCATTTATCGAAGCTCGAAATGGGCGGCCTGATCGAGCAGGAGAAGCAGGGCCGTCACCGCTACTACCGCCTCACCGATCCTGATGTCGCCGGCGTCCTCGAGGGGCTTGCGGGACTGGCCGCCCGCGCCGGTCATATGCGCGTGCGCACCGGACCGAAGGACCCGGCGCTACGCCGCGCGCGGATTTGCTACGACCACCTCGCCGGCGATCTCGGCGTGCAGATGCTCGACAGCATGAGGCAGCAAAGACTGGTCCGGCAGAAAAAGCAGGAGATCGAGCTGACGGCCGAGGGTGAACGATTCCTGGCGCAAAACCTTCAGATATCGCCCGACATGCTGGCCCATCCGCGCCGCCCGGTGTGCAAGGCCTGCCTCGACTGGAGCGAGCGGCGCCATCACCTTGCCGGCACGCTCGGGGCTGCCATGATGTCGCGTTTCGGCGAATTGAAGTGGGCCGTGCGCGATTCCGCGCCCGGCAGCCGCATCGTCAATTTCAGCCGCAACGGCGAAAAGCGGTTTTCGGCGCTGTTCGGAACGACGGACGCCGAACGCGACACTGTCGTTCAATTTCGTCATGCCCGGCCATAAGAGTCTGCCTCACGCAAACTCCTATTTGAGCTATTGCTCGACTTTCCCGGCAAGTGAGCCGGGAAAGTAAACTTGGCAAGTGAACTGGGAAAAAGGCGGGGATCTTGCAATCCCCGCCTTTCGAAAAATTACCAGCCGTTGCGGAAGCACTGCCGGCCAAACGGACCCGTATGCCAACCGGGCGGGCAGTTGTACAG
>JBATYU010001110.1:0-4277 GCA_049674245.1 Bradyrhizobium sp.
GCCAGCACGCGCGTCAGATCAAGGATTTTGATGCCCGAGAGCGGCAAGGCCGACATGATTTCCTCCAAAGACTTTTGATGACGCGGGCGATTGTCGATATCGCCAGTCCGCTCGTAATATCAGTGCACGATCACATCATCGTCGGCAAGAACGGGCATGCCAGCCTAAAGCGGCTGAGGCTCTGGCGCTGGTCGCCTGATTTGTCCCGTCCCGTCTCGGGAAGGAGAAAACAGTGGCCATGCAGACGGTCAACTTGGCCGCTTTCGTCTTGTTGGGGGTCGGTTTCTTGTTCGCTTTCGAACCATTCCAGGCAATTTTCCTCGGGGGGCCGGATAATGGGGAAGTTCGCTATTGGACTACGCGAACGTTACTTGGCCCGGGACGGCGTCATGGCCATCTCGCTCGAAAAGCCTCTAAGCGCGCCGGGTCAGGTCGTTCTGCGCCATGCGCCACTTCAGGGCTTCGAACCGATCCTGACCGAAGAACGGTTCGTTCTCGAATGCCATCAGCGGCACGCCCCAGTGACCGGCGCGGTTTTGCGCCGCCTCACTTTCGACGATGATGGCTTCGTAGCGGTCGCCGTTCGACATGATATCGCGATCGAGGTCAACAAGATCAAGGCCAGCGCGTGCGGCGGCCAGCGCCAGATGATCGCCGAGATGCCAATCGCGCGTGCCGCCGAAAATGATCGCGCTGACTTCTTTCAGGAATTCGAGGCCCCTGCCGCGTTCGGCAGCAGCGACCCCGAGCCGGGTGAGCCGGCCGATATAAGGCTGCGCCTTCGGCACCTCGCCGGTCTGCAAGTTCATTACGATCGGATCGGGGTTCGGCGGTGAATATGGCAAGTCCAGCATCTGCGCCGTGCGCGCTACATCGCGGCGCAGATAGCTCCACCACAGTGGATTGACCTTCTTGAAGAAGCCGTCGATGCGCACCGCGATCGGATAGACGGGTCGCACATTCGCTCGCACGTCGTAGCGCCGCTCAAACTCGAGGAGTCGCGGTGTCAGCAGATAGGAGTAGGGCGAGCGGAACGACCAGAACAGATCGTAGGTCAGCGTCATGGCGTTTCCTTGGATACTTCGCAGTTGCTGGCTTGGGACTATACTCGTTGGTCTATCCCTTAACCACTTCGTCCCGGAACTGAAGCATTGGACCGGTCAAGGCATCGGGACGATGTTCTGGAAAAACAATCGAGCATCCCATTCTCGAATAGGATCTGTCACTGTGATTCCACTTTTTCGTATTGAAGCGTTGCCGTTCACGCCCCCCAATGCTCACGCAGCGGCTTCACGAACTGCTCTGGCCGCTCCTCCGGAAACCACAGCTTCGCGCCTTCCAGTTCGACCACAGGGCGGCAATTGGGGAGCGCTCCCCGCAGCCAGTAGGCCCACTTCACGGGAAAGAAGATGTCATTCGTCGCCCATACCACGAGCGCCGGAGCCTCGAGACGCCGCAGCAGCGGAGCGATCGGCACGGTGTGTCGGTTGTCCTGCCCCGAGACGAACCGTTCCAGATTGCGCGTGGCTTCCGGCGTGCCGAAAACCGGCTCCAGGTAGATCCGAAGCGTCTCGTCGGAAATGTTCTCGGGATGTTCATAAGAGCGCGAATAGGCGGTCCGCGCAACGTTCGGGTCGGCCAGAAAGCGCTGGCCGACCTCCCCCAACTTCCCTTGCCGGGCAAGTTCGATCGTGGGCATGAATGCCGGCGGAGGCCAGTTGTCGTGGGTGTCGCTGTCCGTGATGGTGAGTGTGCGGATGCGGCCCGGATGCCGCGCCGCGAAGATTTGGGAGATCCCTGCCCCGCTGTCGTTGGCGACCAGGTCGACCTGGTTCAGATTCAACCGGTCGCAGAAGGCTTCCAGCATCTCGGCCTGTACCGTGAACGAGACGTCCTGATCGGGCGCGGTCCGCGTCGCGCCGTGAGCCATCAGGTCAACCGCAATACACCGTCGCAGGTCGGACACGCGTTCAATCACATGCCGCCACATGTAAGCATTCTTGAAGACGCCGTGCACAAACAGAGCAGCGGGACCCTTGCCCTGCTCGGTGTAGGCAATGTCTCCGAACGGGGTGTTAATGTGCTTGTTGGAATACGGCATAGGGAACTTCCTCTCATTGGTGGTTTGCGCCACTGCAGGCTGCACGGCCAGGGCAAATCCGGCAGTGACACCCGTCCCGACGCTCAAGGCGACAAAGTCACGGCGGTTCAATTTCGGAATCCGGCCCCCGGCGTTCGGTTTCGCGGTTTGAGCGATCGTACGATCGTTCCGAGTTTTCATGGATTTCCAAAACGGGTAAGACGCGCTCTGCCTTCCTGGCGTGACGATACTCCCGGACTCCGTCATCCCGGACACCACAACGCGCGGAAGGTGACGCAAGCCGCGCGTGAAGATGCCCCGCACAAATTCATCTATCGCAAATCATACGATGCGCCGACGGTTGTGCGCTTGGGGAAAGTTGCTATTCTTTCTTCGATCACGCATCGGAGTGATATGAACGTGACCGCATCAAGCTGTTCTGGAATTACATCGACAAGACGATTGATCGCAGCAGGCCGCGGTTGGCGCGTCAGCGATATCGAGTTTCGCGCTGACACCGAGGCTTGCCTGTTAGAGGACCGTCACGAGGACGTCGTGATAGGGGCAATAATCGAGGGGAGCTTTCGATATCGATCAACTCACGGATCGGCCATACTGACACCCGGCGCATTATTGCTGGGCAATGCCGGCGATCCGTTCGAATGCACCTATGAGCACACGTTGGGCGATCGGTGCATTTCCTTCTACTACACGCCAGATTTCTTCGAGCACGTTGCCAGGGCGATTCCGATCGCCACGCGGTTTGATTTCGGGGCCCACCGCATACCACCAACCCCTGCGATGATTGCGCTGACGGCAACGGTTGAAGCCGAGTCCGTTTTTGGAGATGCTCTGCGAGCGGAAGAAGTTGCGCTTCAAATTGCGGGTGGTGTCCTCACGCTCCTCAATGGCGCGAAGCAATCAGGGCGGCGGCCAAGCAGACGTGACGAGAATCGCATCCTGGACGCCCTTCACGTTATTGAAACACGCTACAGTGAACCACTTTCGATTGCTGAGCTTGCCCGCGAAACCTGCATGAGCTCGTACCATTTCCTACGGGTTTTCCGGGACGTTGTTGGCGTAACGCCGTATCAGTTCCTGGTCCGCACGCGGCTTCGTCATGCGGCAATCGGCCTGGCCACGACCGATGAGCCAGTTTCAGCTGTTGCTCTTGCCAACGGCTTTGGCGATTTGTCGACGTTCATTTCTACCTTCCGGCGCGTCTTTGGTCTCGCGCCTCGCGAGTACCGAACTGCCGGCGGAACAAGGCGCATCCCGAATTCCCGGGGCGCCAGTAAAGATCACGGAAACAAACGTCGAACCTCAACCAGTGGACTTGGGGGCGTGAGGACGTAGGCACGCTCACGCCGATGCGTGATTGAACAATAGCAATTTTCCCCAAGCCGGCAACGTGCGGCACATCCTAGTGTCTTGGAGAGAACAAATTTGCGAGGGTTCTCGCGCGCGCTCCTTGCGACGGCGGTCATGTGTGGTGACAGACGTCTTCGCCATAAGGTAGCCGTATGTGCAGGGTGTTCGATTCCGGCCAGGACTTGCGCCAAGAGTGCCAAGCAAGCGACCAGAAAGTGAACATTTGTCGGAATGAAACCCGTCAAATCCGAGAAGTGCCTGAAAACATTGGAGCGGGTGAAGGGAATCGAACCCTCGTATTCAGCTTGGAAGGCTGCTGCTCTACCATTGAGCTACACCCGCGCGACCGATGAACTAACACGCCGGCCACGCCGCCTCAACCGTCCTGCGGCGGCTGTTGCGGCGCCCTTAACAAGAGCCGATTCGCAGCCTATGTTTGCATTCCCATCAACAATGAAAGGAGGTGATCCAGTGTCTTTAACCAAGCGCTGTCACCTCGCTGGGATCGCCCGCTAAGCTTCGCTTAAAGCTTGGCATCGGGGCGCTCTCAGCCCTGGACCAGCGAGTTTCAAGAGTTGGAGCGCGGCGGGAGCAATCCCGCCGCGTTTTTTGTTGACGCGCATTAGACGGCGCGGCAGCGGCGAAAGCGCTCGTAAACGGCGACCGCGGCGATGATCATGCCGACCAGCCAGGGCACAACGGCGCCATAGGGTTTGACGCTCAAGAGCAGCGCAAGCAGGCTCGTCACCAGGCACAGCATCCTGGGCATCGTGGCGCCTCCTGCGAGCGACAGCAGGAACGGCAGAAACAAGACCAGTAACGTAGC
>JBATYU010001111.1:0-2370 GCA_049674245.1 Bradyrhizobium sp.
TGTTCACGCCCTTGCTTGGCGTCACGATCCTGCCCGCCAGGATCAAAGGGCATCATGAATCCAAAGGCCGGGTTGGGCAGACGTTCGCCCGCCTGCTTCTGGTTTGCATGCGTCATCGCTGGATCACCGTGGGGGTGACGGTCGCGGCCTTCGCGCTAGCTCTGTTCGGCATGAACTTCGTGCAGCAGCAGTTCTTTCCGTCGTCTGATCGTGCCGAACTGGTCATCGACTGGAACCTGCCTCAGAACGCCTCGATAACCGAAACCAATGCCCAGATCGCCCGTTTCGAGCGTGAAGAGCTGCAGGCCAATCCCGCGGTCGACCATTGGTCGACTTATGTCGGAACCGGCGCTCCGCGATTTGTGCTGTCGTTCGACGTGCAGACGCCGAATACCTGGTTCGGCCAGATGGTCGTCGTCACCAAGGGCGGCATTGCCGCGCGTGATCGCGCCAAGACGCAATTCGAAACCTATCTGAAGAAGACATTTCCCGGCACGGATACGTTCGTCAAACTGCTCGAGGTCGGACCGCCGGTCGGGCGCCCCGTGCAGTATCGGCTGAGCGGACCCGATATCGCTAAAGTCAGAGAATTCTCACAAAGCCTCGCCGGCATCGTGCGCGCCAATCCGCACCTCGATCATGTCGTGTTCGACTGGATGGAGCCGGCGCGCGTCGTCAAGGTCGATGTCCAGCAGGACAAGGCGCGCCAGCTTGGCGTTAGCTCGGAGGACATTGCGACGACGTTGAATGGCGTCCTTGCCGGCTCCTCGATCACCCAGGTGCGCGACAGCATTTACCTGGTGAATGTGACGGGACGCGCGACCGCGTCGGAGCGCGCATCGATCGATACGCTGCGCGACCTGCAATTGATCGGTTCGGGCGGTCAATCGGTTCCGCTCGGCGCGGTGGCTACGTTGCGCTACGAAATCGAGCAGCCGACAATCTGGCGGCGATCACGAATCCCCACGATAACGCTCAAGGCAAGCATCCTCGATACCGTGCAGCCGAAGACAATCGTGGATCAGATCGCGCCAAAAGTAGACGAGTTCGCAAAAGGACTGCCAGCTGGATACTCCGTCGCCATCGGCGGCTCGGTCGAGGAAAGCGCGAAGAGCCAGGCTCCAATTGCTGCAGTCGTACCGCTAATGCTCTTTATCATGGCGACCATCCTGATGATTCAGCTGCAAAGCTTTCATCGGTTGTTCCTGGTGTTTGCGGTGGCGCCCCTCGCCCTGATCGGTGTGGTCACGGCCCTGCTGCCAAGCGGAGCCCCGCTCGGCTTCGTTGCAATCCTCGGTGTGCTGGCGCTGATCGGCATTCTGATCCGCAACTCGGTGATCCTGATTGTGCAGATTGAACAGCTCAAGGAGGAAGGACGGCCAGTGTGGGACGCGGTCGTGGAAGCGACCGAGCATCGCATGCGGCCGATCATGCTGACCGCGGCTGCCGCAAGTCTCGCCCTCATCCCGATCGCTCGCGAGATTTTCTGGGGACCGATGGCCTACGCGATGATGGGCGGCATCATCGTTGGCACGGTGCTGACGCTGTTGTTTCTGCCGGCGCTATATGTCGCCTGGTTCCGGATCAAGGAGCCGGCGCCCGCAACGGATAAGACTCACGAAAATCCGCTTGCCCCCGAAATGCAAGCTGTCTCTTCAACTGAAGTGCCCCCTCGGTGCGAACTGGAAAATGCATAGGAGCCAATATGAAGCAAATTCTCAGCCTCTTTATGTTTGGAATCGGAGCTTTGCTCTTCCTTGCCTTCTTCGCCACCCTCAGGCCGACTGACGTCACTGCGGCTTTGGGGTCAAGCGAATCCGGCCAGTGCAGCACGAAAGCCCCGCCTACGCTCGCTTGCCGATCACTGATACTTGTCACAGCATTGTGGCCTGATGTCGGGCCGCAGGAGTGACCATCGCGGCCCAAGGATCGTTCTGCGAAATCACTTCCTCATTGTCCATTACTCATACGCGACGTTGATCTCATGAACCTAGCAAGCCGTCAAATTGGTGCGTTGCAAAGGAAACAAACGTTCATCGGGATCCTGCTGCTGTTCCTTGCGCTTGTCCCTTGCACCGCCAGGGCTGAACTCAATGATGGATCGTTGAGCTCCACTGGCCAAAGCCCGCCAGTTCATCATGAGACGAACACTGAGTCGGACCAGCGTTTCCTGGCGGCGTTCCGTGCTGCGCCTCTTTCGCTCATTCAGGCTATCGCCATGGCCGAACGATTGCATACGGGGTCACGGACCGCCGCGATATCGTTCGATACATCGGACAGTCCCTCTTATCGAGTGAGGACCGTCAAAGACAAAGAGATATGGGAAAATGTTGTTGATGTTCATACGGGGCGGACCGTCGGACCCGAGAC
>JBATYU010001112.1:0-22539 GCA_049674245.1 Bradyrhizobium sp.
CAATTCGGCTTTGACAAGCCGGCGCCGGAACGCTTTGCGCTGATGCTGTGGAATTTTGCAAGATTCGATTTCGGCAAGAGTTACTTTCGCGATGTCAGCGTGCTGCAGCTGATCAAGGAGAAGCTGCCAGTCTCGATGTCGCTCGGGATCTGGATGACGCTGCTGACCTATCTGATCTCGATCCCGCTCGGCATCCGCAAGGCGGTGATGGACGGATCGCGGTTCGATACCTGGACCTCGGCGGTGATCATCGTCGGATTTGCCATCCCGGGATTCCTGTTTGCGATCCTGCTGATCATCCTGTTCGCCGGCGGCTCCTTCTTCAACGTCTTCCCGCTGCGCGGATTGACCTCGGACGGCTGGTCGCAATTTCCCTGGTACTGGAAGATCCTCGACTATTTCTGGCACATCACGCTGCCGCTGATCTCGATGGCGCTCGGCGCGTTCGCCACCATGACGCTATTGACCAAAAACTCGTTCCTCGACGAGATCCGCAAGCAATATGTGATGACCGCGCGCGCCAAGGGCTGCAGCGAACGGCAGGTGCTGTATAATCACATCTTCCGCAACGCCATGCTGATCGTGATCGCCGGTTTTCCGGGGGCGTTCATCCACGCCTTCTTTTCGGGCTCGCTCTTGATCGAAACCATCTTCTCGCTCGATGGCCTCGGCCTGCTCGGCTTCGAGAGCGTGCTCAATCGCGACTATCCGGTCGTGTTCGGAACGCTGTTCGTCTTTTCGCTGGTCGGCCTTGTCGTCAACTTGATCTCCGACCTTGCCTATATGTGGATCGATCCGCGGATCGATTTCGAGGCGCGGGAGGTCTGATGACGATCATCGCGCCGACGCCGATCGAAACCAAGACGCAATCGCCGCTCGGCGAAGTCGTGCCGATCACGCGCCATGCGTTCGCTCCGTCGCCGCTCAATCGCCGGCGCTGGCAGAATTTCAAATCGAACCGCCGGGGTTACTGGTCGCTCTGGATTTTCTTGATCTTGTTTTTCGTCTCGTTGTTCGCCGAGCTGATCGCCAACGACCGGCCCTTCCTGATCAAGTTCGACGGTCGTCTGTATTGGCCGGCTTTCGTCACCTATTCGGAGACCACCTTCGGCGGCGACTTCGAGACGGCGGCCGATTATCGCGATCCCTATTTGCAGAAGCTGATCGCGGACAAGGGTGGCACCATCGTCTGGCCGCTGATCCGCTATTCCTACGACACGCATAACCTCGATTTGCCGACACCGGCGCCGTCGAAACCGACCTGGATGCTGACGGAGGAGCAGTGCAGGGAAGTGGTGCAGAAAAGGGGTCTGCAGAGCTGCCGCGACCTCGAATATAACTGGCTCGGCACCGACGATCAGGGCCGCGACGTCGTCGCGCGGCTGATCTACGGCTTCCGCATCTCGGTGCTGTTCGGCCTCAGCCTGACCATCATCTCCTCGATCATCGGCGTCGCCGCCGGCGGCGTGCAGGGCTATTTTGGCGGCTGGCTCGACCTCGGCTTTCAGCGCTTCATCGAGATCTGGACCGCGATCCCCTCGCTCTATCTGCTGCTGATCCTGTCGTCGGTGCTGGTGCCCGGCTTCTTTGTTCTGCTCGGCATTCTCTTGCTGTTCTCATGGGTGTCCCTGGTCGGCCTGGTGCGCGCGGAATTCCTGCGCGGCCGCAACTTCGAATACATCCAGGCGGCGCGCGCGCTCGGGGTTTCCAACGCGGTGATCATGTTCCGCCATCTGTTGCCGAACGCGATGGTGGCGACCATGACCTTCCTGCCGTTCATCGTATCGTCCTCGGTGATGACGCTGACGGCGCTCGACTTCCTCGGCTTCGGCTTGCCGCCGGGCTCGCCCTCGCTCGGCGAATTGCTGTCGCAGGGCAAGTCCAACGTGCAGGCCCCATGGCTCGGCTTCACCGGCTTTTTCTCGGTCGCGATCATGCTGTCGCTGTTGATCTTCATCGGCGAAGCGGTGCGCGACGCGTTCGATCCGCGCAAGACGTTCAGGTAGAGCAGCGCATGGACGCCATCAACCAGCCGCTACTCGACGTCCGCGACCTTTCGGTGGCGTTTCACCAGCCGAGCGGCGCATCGGTTGCGGTCAACCGGGTTTCGTTTTCCATCAAGCGCGGCCAATGCGTGGCGCTGGTCGGCGAGTCCGGCTCCGGCAAGTCGGTGAGCGCGCTGTCGATCTTGAAGCTGCTGCCTTATCCGACCGCGACGCATCCTTCCGGCAGTATTCGCTTCAAGGGACGCGAGCTGCTCGGGCTGTCGGAAAACGAGATCCGCGGCATTCGCGGCAACGACATTTCGATCATCTTCCAGGAGCCGATGACCTCGCTCAATCCGCTGCACACCATTGAGTCGCAGATCGGCGAGATCCTGCATCTTCACAACGATATCTCCGGATCGATGGTGCGCTCGCGCACGCTCGAGCTATTGACCCAGGTAGGCATCCCCGAACCGGAAACGCGCCTTGCAAGCTATCCGCATCAATTGTCGGGCGGCCAGCGTCAACGCGTCATGATCGCGATGGCGCTCGCGAACGAGCCCGATCTCTTGATCGCGGACGAGCCGACGACGGCGCTCGACGTCACCGTACAGGCGCAGATTCTGACGCTGCTTGCGGAAATTCGCGCGCGCCTCGGCATGAGCCTGCTGTTTATCACTCACGACCTCGGCATCGTCCGCCGCATCGCCGACGTGGTCTGCGTCATGAACGGCGGCCAGATCGTCGAGCAGGGGCCGGTGGAGCAGGTCTTCAACGCGCCAAAACATCCCTATACAAGCGCGCTGCTGGCGGCCGAGCCCAAGCCCGATCCAGCGCCGCCGCGGCCGGATTCACCGGTCGTGATCTCGGCCAACGATCTGAAAGTCTGGTTCCCGATCAAGCGCGGCCTCTTGCGCTCGACCGTCGGGCATATCAAGGCGGTCGACGGCGTCAACCTCGCGGTGCGCAAGGGCGAGACGCTCGGCGTGGTCGGCGAATCCGGCTCCGGCAAGACCACGCTTGGGCTCGCGCTGTTGCGGCTGATTTCTTCCGACGGCCCGATCGTCTTCTTAGGCAAGAACATCCAAGGCCTGCGGTTCAAGGCGATGCTGCCGTTCCGCCGCGACATGCAGATCGTGTTTCAGGACCCGTTCGGCTCCTTGAGCCCGCGAATGTCGGTCGGAGACATCGTCGCCGAAGGCCTGAGCGTGCATCAGCGCTCGCTTTCGAGGCAGAGCCGCGAGGCGCGCGTCATCAAGGCGTTGAAGGACGTCGGGCTCGATCCGGACACGCGGTTTCGCTATCCGCACGAATTTTCCGGCGGCCAGCGCCAGCGCATCTCGATTGCGCGCGCGGCGGTGCTGGAGCCGAATTTCGTGGTGCTGGACGAACCGACTAGCGCGCTCGACATGTTGTTCCAGGCGCAGATGGTCGATTTGTTGCGCGAGCTGCAGCGCAAGCGCGACCTCACCTATATGTTCATTTCACACGATTTGCGCGTGGTCGCCTCGCTCGCGAGCCATCTGATCGTGATGCGTCACGGCAAGGTGGTGGAGGAGGGGCCGGCCTCGAAATTGTTCAAGAATCCGAAGACCGACTATACGCGCGCGCTGTTCGCCGCCGCCTTCCGCAACGAAACCGCGCCGGACGGCTCGGTCGCGACTTAAGGCTTCAGCCCCTTGATCGCGAGCACGTCGAGGCCTGTGGCCTTGATGCGCGCGATGGCGTCGGAGGTTGGTTCGATCACGGTCGCCATGTGATACGCGTTGGCGTGGACGATGGTCAGAGCGTCGCGGGCGATCGCGACATGGCCCTTCCAGAAGATCAGGTCGCCGCGCTGCAGGTTCTTTGATTCCACTGCATCGAGCGGCCGTCCCAGTTCATCCTGCTGCATATCGGTGTCGCGCGGGCAGGGTGTGCCGGCGGCATTCAACGATATCTGCACGAGGCCCGAGCAATCGATGCCAAAGCTGCTTTTGCCGCCCCACAGATAGGGCGTGCCGACAAAACGTTCGGCAACGGTAACGAAATCCGGCTCGCGCTGGCCAATGCCGGCGAGGTGCTGAAGCGGCAGATACCAGCCTTCGCGGGTGACAGCGAAGATGTCGTCTTCTCGCATAACTGTCACCATCGCGCCCATCGGAAGCGTCTCGGCCGGCGGCAGTTTGATCGAGGGGCCTGGAAAGGCGAACGTCCTGATCGCGGTGACCTTGTGGGTCGGCGCGGCGCCCGGCGTTGTCAGCGCGGAATCCCTAAGCCAGCCGACATAGCGATCGCTGTTCAGTTGGCCCCATGCAAAACCTTCGCCGTTACGATCATAGACCGTCACGCGCTCGCCCTTCAGCGCCTGCGTCAAAAGCGCGGCATCATTGGACGGCGCCTCGCGCAGCGGCGCGATCGCGCCGCTGACCTCGAAGATCTCGCCCGCGACAAAGCGTTCAGCCTTCACCTTGCCCTCGAGATATTTGGCGGCGAGGTCGCCCCTCGCCGGCGTCAGGCGCGGATCATCCATAACGTTCACCCAGCAGTTTGTAGATTGCCCGCGCGGCCTGGCATTCGCCGCCTTCCGGCCGCGCCGGTTTCGCAGATGGCGTCCAGCCATAAATGTCGACGTGCAGCCAGCTCTTGGCATGCTCGACGAAGCGCTGCAAGAACAGCGCACAGGTGATCGAGCCCGCGAAGGTCCCCGACGGCGCGTTGTTGATGTTGGCGACTTTGGAATCGAGCCAGCTATCGTAAGGTGGCCACAGCGGCATGCGCCACAACGGATCGTTCTCCGCCTTCGCGCATCGCGCGACATCAAGCGCCAGCGCCTCATCATTGGTGTAAAAGGGCGGTAAATCCGGCCCCAACGCGACCCGCGCGGCGCCCGTCAGCGTTCCCATATCGACCAGCAGGTCGGGTTTTTCCTCGTCGGCGAGCGCCAGCGCATCGGCCAGGATCAGCCGTCCCTCCGCGTCGGTGTTGCCGATCTCGACGGTGAGGCCCTTGCGCGATTTGAAGATATCGAGCGGACGAAACGCGTTGCCGGCGACCGCATTCTCGACCGCCGGAATCAGGACCCGTAACCGTACCTTGAGTCTCGCGTCCATCACCATCTGCGCCAGCGCCAGCACATTGGCGGCGCCGCCCATGTCCTTCTTCATCATCAGCATGCCGGTGGAAGGTTTCAGATCAAGCCCGCCGGTATCGAAGCAGACGCCCTTGCCGACCAGCGTCACCTTCGGGTGTGCGGGATCGCCCCAGACGAACTCGATCAGGCGCGGCGCGCGGGTCGATGCCATGCCGACGGCGTAAACAAGTGGAAAATTCTGCCTTACGAGATCATCGCCGACGATGCAGTTGAAGCTTGCGCCAAAGCGCGCCGCAAGCTGTTCTGCGGCCGCCGCCAGTTCCTCCGGTCCCATGTCGTTGGACGGCGTATTGATGAGATCGCGGGCGAGCCACGCCGCATCAGCCATCCGCGCGATATCCGCAGCGTCGATGCCCTCGGGCGGCACCAGCGTCACATCGGGTGCATCGGCCTTGCGGTAACGGTTGAAGCGATAGCTGCCGAGCGCAAAGGCAAACGCGGCGAGGCGGGTGTCGTGCGGCGCGTTGGCGAAGCGATAGACGCCCGCCGGCAGCAGGCCCGGCAGCGCCCCGGGCCTGAACAGATCACAGGCTTTGCCGTTCGCCTCCTCCAGGCCGAACAACACGTGCGCGATTTGTCCGTCGGCGGCCGGCAGCGTCAGGCACGCGCCGGGCTTGGCCGCAAAGCCGTTGGCGTAGGCGAATTGCCGCGCCTCGGCCGGCAGTTCCGTGCTGATCGCGTCCCATGTCGACTTGGCCACAAACATAATGGGAATCGCCGATGCGGCCGGCACAGTCTCAAACACCGATGGCATGCTTGGCCCGTCTTGTTCCGCTCGTTGGATGGCTTGGGACGTAGCCAGACTTTGCAGAGTTTTTGCGCGGCTGCAATCTCTTAGAAAGCGTCGCGCAGCCCGCCTCTACACGACGCCGGGAGATCGTGTTAGTTTCTGCCGGCGAGGGATCCTCCAGAAATCAGAAGGTCATTGTCTCCAGCGGGGAATGCGATGGACGCCGTGTTGGGTATTTTTGCTGTTATCGGTCACGCGATCGAAGCAGTGCTGGTTTACGTCGAGAGCCACCACTGGATCTTCGGATTTCTCGCGGGCGGCTATATTTTCTATCTCCACGACCGTGGGCTGCATGCGCGCTTCGACGCGGTCGACAAGCGGCTCGATGAAATCCGGAAACGGTTGGCGATCGAATATTGACCCGAGGGGTCGGCCGTCCCATTCGCAGGGCCGATCGGTTCGGGGGCGGGGACCGGGGCGCTCCATTAGGCGCAGATTAACCGGCCGTTAGGGTTAACAGTCTATTGCTGGCGTGTTCGGCTCGATTAATCCGCCCGTGAGTCCTCGCGATGCGCCTTCAGTCCAGTGTTGCCCGGTTCCTCGCATCCGCGGCCGTGACGGCGATCTTGGCCGCTGGTCTCGGCGGCTGCCAGACCATGTCCGACATTACCGGCTCGATCACCGCCAAGCCCGAGACACCGGCCAGTGCCGATCCGCTGCGTGCGGCGGAAATGACCGGTGATCGCTACCGTGAAAATCCCAAGGATGCCGACGCCGCTTTGGCGTACGGCCAGGCGCTGCGCGCCAATGGGCAGCGCGCCCAGGCGGCCGCCGTGCTCGAGCAGGCCACCATCGCCCATCCCGGCAACAAGGCGCTGCTCGCCGCCTGGGGCCGGGCGCTCACCGACAACGGCAATTTCCAGCAAGCATTCGACGTCTTGAGCCGCGCCCACACGCCCGACAATCCGGACTGGCGAATTCTCTCGGTGCAGGGCACCGCGCTCGATCAGCTAGGCCGGCATGAGGAAGCCCGCGGCTATTATGCCAGCGCGCTGAAGATCGTGCCCGGCGAACCGTCGGTGCTTTCCAATCTCGGGCTGTCCTACATGCTCTCGCGCGACCTGCCGAAGGCGGAACAAGTGCTCCGCCAGGCCTATGCCAGCCCACGGGCGGATGCGCGGGTGCGGCAGAATCTCGGTCTCGTGGTCGGCCTGCAGGGCCGCTTTGCGGAGGCCGAAACCATCGTCAAGGCCGAACTGCCGCCGGAGGAAGCGGCGGCAAACGTCGCCTATCTGAAAGAAATGCTGAACCGGAAGGACAATCCGCGCGCTGGCCGCGGCACGATCCCGGTGGCGGCGCTCAGCCGGAACGACTAGTCGACATCAATTCGAGAAGCTTCCGCCGCGCCGACCGGCCGGCTCACTGCATCGCCGCGATCTTGATGCCGGTCGGCCCGAGGATGACGACGAACAGCACCGGCAGGAAGAACAGGATCATCGGCACCGTCAGTTTCGGCGGCAGCGCCGCGGCCTTCTTCTCGGCCTCGTTCATGCGCATGTCGCGATTTTCCTGCGCCATGACGCGCAGGCTCTGGCCGAGCGGCGTGCCGTAGCGTTCCGACTGCATCAGCGCCAGGCAGACTGACTTGACGCCTTCGAGGCCGGTGCGCTTCGCCAAATTCTCGTAAGCGACCTTGCGGTCCTGCAGATAAGAGAGCTCGGCCGTGGTCAGGGTGAATTCCTCCGACAGCGCGATCGACTGGGTAACGATCTCGCCGGAGACCTTGCGGAACGCGACCTCGATCGACATGCCGGACTCGATGCAGATCAGAAGCAGATCGAGCGCGTCGGGAAAAGCGCGCCTGATCGAAAGCTGCCGCTTGCTGATCGCGTTCTTTAGGAACAGCATCGGTGCCTGCAGGCCGAGATAGGCGACGGCGACGCAGATGCCGATCTTGACTGGCATCGATTTTTGCAGATGCGAGATCACGAATACATAAAGCACCGCGCCGAGAAACATCACGATCGGCGTCACCATGCGGGCAAACAGGAACGTGACGTAGGGCGCCTGGCCGCGATAGCCGGCCATGGCGAGTTTTTCGCGGGCCGATTCCTGTGCCAGCCATTTGGTGAGGTTGAAATCTTCCACCACCCTGGAGACGAGCTGCTTCGGCGTCTGCCGCAGCGACACCTTTTCGGTCTTGGAAAGACGCTCGCGCTCACGCGCCCGGATCCGCTCGCGCTCGCTCGCCACCGCCTTCATGCGCTTGTCGAGACTTTCGCCGGCGAAAAACGGCATGACCAGCGTATAGGCGGTCGCGCTCGCCGCGACCGCGGCCAGCATCATGGTCATGAAGCGTACGTCGTGGAGCTTGGTGATCAGGAAATCAATCATGCTGCACCCTCAGAAGTCGAAGTTGATCATTTTTTTCATCACGAAGATGCCGGTGGACATCCAGATCACGCAACCGACCAGCATCAATTGACCGGTCGGATGGGTCCACAGCAGCGCGATGTACTCCGGGGTCGTCAGGTAGACGAGAATCATCACGATCGGCGGCAGCGCACCGATGATGGCCGCCGACGCCTTGGCTTCCATCGACATCGCCTGAATCTTCTCCGCCATCTTCTTGCGGTCGCGCAGTACCTTGGACAAATTGCCGAGCGCCTCGGACAGGTTGCCGCCGGACTTTTGCTGGATCGCCACCACGATGCCGAAGAAGTTCGCCTCCGGCACCGGCATCCGCTCGTACAGCCGCGCGCAGGCGTCGCCGAGCGGCATGCCGATGGCCTGGGTTTCGATGATCGCCAGGAACTCGCTCCTGAGCGGCTCCGGCGCATCGGATGCGACCACCTTGATCGATTCGAACAGCGGCAGCCCGGCCTTGATGCCGCGAACGATCACGTCGACGGCGTCCGGCAGGGCCTTGAGGAATGCCGCTTCGCGGCGCTTCTTGAGAAAGCTCAGGGCCCAACGCGGCAGGCCGAAGCCGGCGGCGAAGGCGAGACCGGCGGCTCCCAGCAATCCGCCGCCTGCGAGCATGGCGGCGGTGAAAATCACGGCGGCGAGCACCGCGGAAACCACCATGAATTTCCGGGTCGACCAGGCAAGGCCGGCCTGGGTGAGGCGGACATTGAGCGGAATCTTCTTTTCCTTCAACCGACGCGCCTCGAGATCCCGCAGCGTGCCCTCGACTTGTTCGCGGCGCGAGCGCTGGTTCTTGTCGGCATTGCGGGCGACCGGTTCGGATTTTGCGACCGTGGCACGGCGATTCTCGGCCTTCCGCTCTCCCGACATCAGCGGGTAGAGGAACACCCAGGCGACGCCGCCGATTGCGGAGGCGGCGAGGAAGGCGAGTGCGAGCGTTTGCATTTTCACGGTGTGGCCCTCAGCTCTTCTCGGCTACTTCGGCGGCGTCAAGCGCTGCCGCAAGCCGCTTCTCTTCGTTGTAGTAGCGCGCGCGATCCCAGAACCGCGGCCGTCCGATCCCGGTCGAGCGATGCCGGCCGATGATCTTGCCGTTCGCGTCCTCGCCGATCAGGTCGTACAGGAACAGGTCCTGGGTGATGATGGTATCGCCTTCCATGCCCATCACCTCGGTGATGTGGGTGATGCGCCGCGAGCCGTCGCGCAGACGGGCGGCCTGGATAATGACGTCGATCGAGGCGCAGATCATCTCGCGAATGGTTCGCGAGGGCAGCGAAAAGCCGCCCATCGTGATCATCGATTCGCAGCGCGACAGCGCTTCGCGTGGATTGTTGGCGTGCAGCGTTCCCATCGATCCGTCGTGGCCGGTGTTCATCGCCTGCAACAGGTCGAACGCTTCCGGCCCGCGGACTTCGCCGACGATGATGCGCTCGGGACGCATACGCAGGCAGTTTCGCACCAGCTCGCGCATCGTAACCTGGCCTTCGCCCTCGATGTTCGGCGGGCGGGTTTCCAGGCGCACCACGTGCGGCTGCTGCAACTGAAGCTCGGCGGCGTCTTCGCAGGTGATGACGCGTTCGTCGTGTTCGATATAGTTGGTCAGGCAATTGAGCAGCGTCGTCTTGCCCGAGCCGGTGCCGCCGGAAATCAGAACGTTGCAGCGGACGCGTCCGATAATTTGCAGGATTTCCGCGCCTTCCGGCGAGATCGCGCCGAATTTGACCAGTTGGTCCAGCGTCAGCTTGTCCTTCTTGAATTTTCGGATCGTGAGCGCGGGACCGTCGATCGCCAAAGGCGGCACGATGGCGTTGACGCGCGAGCCGTCGGCAAGGCGCGCGTCGCAGATCGGCGAGGATTCGTCGACGCGCCGGCCGACCTGGCTGACGATGCGCTGGCAGATGTTCAAGAGCTGCTGGTTGTCGCGGAACCGGATGCCGGTGCGCTGGATCTTGCCGCCGACTTCGATGAACACCGTGCCGGCGCCGTTGACCATGATATCGGCGATGTCATCGCGCGACAGCAAGGGCTCGAGCGGACCATAGCCGAGCACGTCGTTGCAGATGTCGTCGAGCAGCTCCTCCTGCTCGGCGATCGACATCACGATGTTCTTGATCGCGATGATCTCGTTGACGATGTCGCGAATTTCTTCGCGCGCCGACTCGCTGTCGAGCTTGGCGAGCTGGGCGAGGTCGATCGCCTCGATCAGCGCGCCGAAAATCGTCGCCTTGACCTGATAGTAGGTATCGGAGCGGCGCGCTTCCGCCACCGGTGGCGGCGGTGGCGGTTTTGCCGGCGCAAGCGGCGGCGAGGAGACCGAGGGCTGAGCCGGAACGCGCGAAACCGCAGGCGCCGGAGCAGCCTCCGGCGCAGCGGCGGGTTTTGTTACCCGCGCGTCATTCTCTGTTCCGCTACGCTTACCGAACACGATACTACTCCAGGCAGGCGGTCTACTTTGCCCGCAGCTTCTCGATCAGGGGCGACAGGAATCCCCCCCGGGGCTTCTTGGTCTCGCCGCGGCCGGTCAGCCGCTGCGCGATCTGCAGAAAGATCTCGGTGGTGCGATGGTTGGCGGAGATTTCCGCAATCATCTGGCCATTATTGGCAGCCGATCCGAACATTTGCGGTTCGAACGGGACGGCAGCGATCGGTTGGCTCTCGATCGCCTTGGCGAATTCGCCGGCGTTGATCTCGGGCCGCTTCGGCACGCCGACCTGGTTCAGGCAATAAAGCGGCATCCGGTCGTTGGGCCGCGCCGACTTAAGCAGGTCGAACATGTTCTTGGTATTGCGCAGATTGGCGAGGTCGGGTGCCGCGACGATCAGGATATCGTCGGCGCCGACCAGGGCGCGCTTGGTCCATCCCGACCATTGATGCGGCACGTCGAGCACGATGCAGGGCATGGTGGTACGCAGCGTGTCGAAGATCGCGTCGAACGCGTCGGCGCCGAAGTCGTAGACCCGCTCCAGCGTCGCCGGCGCCGCCAGCAGGCTGAGATGGTCGGTGCATTTCGACAGCAGGCGGTCGATGAAGGCGGTATCGATCCGGTCGGGCGAAAACACCGCGTCTGCGATGCCTTGCGGGGGGTCCTGATTGTAGTCGAGGCCTGCGGTGCCGAAGGCGAGGTCGAGATCGGCTACCACGGAATCCATCGCCAGATCGCGCGCGATGGCCCAGGCGACATTGTGGGCGATGGTGGAGGCGCCGACACCACCCTTGGCGCCGACCACGGCGATGATGCGGCCGACGGATTTTGCCTCCGGCGCCGAGAACAGGTTGCAGATCGAGCGCACCACATCGAGCGTGTTGACCGGCGCAATGACATAGTCGCTGATACCGCGGCGGACCAGTTCGCGATACAGCGTGACGTCGTTGATGCGGCCGATCACGACCACGCGGCTGCCGGGGTCGCAAACGGTCGCGAGCTGATCGAGGCCGGCCAGGATATCGCTGCGGCCATCGGCTTCCAGCATAATCACGTTGGGCGTGGGCGCGGAGCGATAGGCCTCGATCGCGGCCGCCATGCCGCCCATCTGTATCTTGAGGTGCGCCTTGTTGAGGCGACGGTCTTCGCCCGCCGACTGCACGGCGGCAGCGGTTTCCACCGTCTCGCAAAAGGCCTGCACGGATACCCGCGGTGCCGGGGCAATATGGTCGTCCGCCGGCGGTGGCGTGACCCCCGGCTGCCCTTCGGAGTTCTGGCGAGCGTAGCTGATCATTTGCCGGTATCGCTGAGTTTGGCCTTGTCGGATTCGGGATAGGTGGTCGCGGTCGCGGTGCCCTTGCGATATTTCTCGAACGCTTCGCTGCGCCGCATCGTATAGGGAGGCGTCTCGGGCCGCGCCTGCACGAGATCGGCGGGATTGTCGACCATCGCCGCCATGTTGCGCTGAGAGGCGCAGCCGAAATTGTAGTACTGCTTGTTGTCGAAATAGCTCTTGTTCTTGATCGAAGGCCCGAGATCTTCGGGCCACAGGCCGCAGGGCCCGGCCTCGGCCGAGATCTTCGGATAGCTCAGCCGGATCGCCGCCATGTGGCGCGGATTCTCCGGATGATATTGACGCACGACGATGCCGCGCCGCGGCACGCCGGCGGCGGCGAGCAGCGCATGGATTTCCCGCATCGAATCCGCAGCCATGCGTGCGTTGGGCGTGCCGACCGGGACGTCCGCATTGATTGCGCCGGTTGCCTCGTGCAGCCAGGTTTGTGCCAGGCCCATCACGTCGGCGCGCTGTTCGGCAGAAAGCCCGCCACGCCCCTGGCCGACAAAGACGACGATCGACTTATTCGCTTCCTCGATGGCAATGGGGTGACGCAGGCGATAGTCCGCGGGAATGCTCGCCGTCGTCACTTCTTCACCGGTACGCAGGCAGCCCGAAAGCGCGACGGCAAGACCAATCAGCGCGCCCGCCGTGCGGACGGCGCGACTGCGATCAAGGGATGTTCTGACTGTCATCGTTTTCGTCCTTGTCCCGCCTCAATCGGTGATGAAGCCGTAAGCGCCGTGGTAGTTGCGGCCCGGCGGCTCGGTGCGGCCGGGCACGCCGTAGATGCGAGTGAGGCTGCCCAACAGATCGGCCTGCGGGTCCGACGTCGCCGCAAACCCATCGTCGGGCCGCGACAGGTCCTTCTGCGCCACCGCGCGAACGATATAGGGCGTCACCAGCACCATCAGCTCGGTCTGGTTGTTGACATAGTCGCGGCTGCGGAACAGCGATCCCAGGATCGGAAGCTGCATCAGTCCGGGCATTCCGTTGATGGCCTGCTTGGTCTGATCCTGGATCAGGCCCGCCATCGCCATCGCGCCGCCCGAGGGAATTTCCAGGGTGGTTTCCGCGCGGCGGGTCTTGATCGAGGGAATTGTCGTTCCACCGGCACCGCCCGTCAAAGAGTTATCGGCCGAAACTTCCGACACTTCGGTCATCACCCGCAGGCTGATCCGGCCCTCGGTCAGCACCACCGGCGTGAAGTTGAGCGAGATGCCGAATTTCTTGAAACTGACCGTCTGGACGCAATTTCCGACAGCGCCCGATGCCGTCGTTTGGCAGGTCACGCCGGTCGGAATAGGAAATTCGCCGCCCGAGATAAATGTCGCGGACTCCCCGGAGATCGCCGTCAGATTGGGTTCGGCGAGCGTCCGCACGACACCGGCGCTCTCCATTGCGCGCAGCGTCGCCTGGACTGTGGGCGTCGAGCCGAACGAGGTGGTAAGGGTGTTGGTGGGAACGAGCGGCGCGCTGTTCGCGGTGAAGGGATTGGCATTGTTGAATTTCACGACCGCGGTGCCGTAGTTCATGCTGGCACTGAGATCGATGCCCATCTGCTTGATGATCGAGCGCTGGACCTCGGCGAGCGTGACCTTCAGCATCACCTGGTCGCGGCCGCGGACGGTGATCGAGTTCACGACCTTTTCGGCGCCGCCGGCGAGGCGGGCCGCAAGTTCGCCTGCCTGCTGCGCCTCGATCGGGCTTGCTGCTGTGCCTGTCAATATGACGCTATCGCCGAGGCCGTCGATCTGGATGTCGGAATTGGGCAGCGTCTGCTTCAAGGCGGCGCGCGCGCCGTTGAGATCGCGTTTGACCGCGATGTCATAGGCGGCAATCTGCAGGCCGGCGGAATCGAAGAACACGATATTGGTCTGGCCCACCGCGGCGCCGATGATATAGGCGCGCTGGGAGGAACGGACGACGGCGTTGGCGATCTTCGGATCGGCAACCAGCACATCCTTGATGTCGCGCGGCAAATCGACCACGATCGATTTGCCGATGCCGAGCGAAAGGAACCGTGCGTTCATGTCCCCGTCGGCGACCGTCGGCGCTGCGACGCGATAGTCGCTCGCCACCACGGGCGTCAAAGCCGGATTGAGCGTGAGCGCGGCGACCGCCGAAAACGACAGGGCGCGGACCGTGAAAGTCCGC
This sequence comes from Bradyrhizobium sp., assembly GCA_049674245.1. Taxonomy (GTDB): domain Bacteria; phylum Pseudomonadota; class Alphaproteobacteria; order Rhizobiales; family Xanthobacteraceae; genus Bradyrhizobium. Next base: position 14,191 of record JBATYU010001112.1, read on the forward strand.
ATCTTCGCCCGAGTTACCCTGAACTTCATGCCGGTGTCCTCTTGGGCTTGACCGCTCGGCCCGGCCCGATGTCGGTCGTTGCGACAAGCACGTGTACCGCCTGCAATGATGCAACCGGCTCAGTCGGGGCTGGCGTGTTGTCGGACCGGCTCGCAGCGTATGCGGCAATGCCGCCGGCACCGAGTGCGATGGTCAGCACGATAATGCGTGCGGTGTTCATACGCTTCACTTTCCACATTACGCTGCGACGCTTCCGCCGCCGTGATGGGAGTTGACCAGCTATTCGTCAAAGCATGGTTAATGGAGCGTGAGTAAATTGCCTTAACGGAGAGTTACCTGCGCGGTCAGCGGACCGCGAAGTTGGCAAGGTCGATCGCCCTCACCCATTCGGTCTCCGGATAGATCGCCAGCGCGCCGAGGGCGAGTGCGATGCCATAGGGGATCCCACTCTCCTTGGCGTGCAGCCTGAGCAGCCAGGTCTGGCCGGCCAGGGCATAGGGTAGCGGCCATTGCCGGAACTGAAGCAGCAACAGCGTCAAGGCGCCCCCGAACAGCGAGGCATAGACCAGGTAGTTCATCAGATCGGCAAAACCGAACCAAAGTGCGGCCGCGGCTGCCGTCTTTGCGTCGCCGCCGCCGACCCAGCCCATGGCGAAACAGGCAAAGGCCACCGTCAGCACGGCCGCGCCGGCGCCCGCATGCAACAGGATGTCCGACAGGCCCATGCCGCTGGCGAGCGCAACAACCAGGAAGCCCGCGACCAGCGCCAGCGACACCCGGTTTGAAATCGTCATGGTCAGGAGGTCGCTGGCGGCTGCGAACGCCATCAGAGCCGGAAACAGCGAAAGACGCGCAATATCGAGAATCATGGGATTACAAACGCCGTACGGCCCGCGCGGAATCGGGGCATCGCCGAAGCGTAGCCGCCAGAGTTAAACAATCGGAAAACATCCGACGCTCACCAGATACTGGCGATGCGGCAGCCTAGCACGAGAACCGACAGTGCCAGCGCCAGGCAAACCAGCTGCACGGGCGCGCTGTCTTCCTTGCCGGGCGAAGGCAGGGCCTTTCTTGCCGCGGCAGCAATGGGATCAGGTTTACGCATACGCAATACGCCACGCGACGGCAGAAACAACAAAGGCCCCGGAATCGCCGGGGCCCCTGGTGCTCGGCCGTAACCGTCGCTTACTTCAGCGAGGCGTTGATCGAAACGAACTTGCCGCTCAGGTTGGTGCCGAGGCCGTTGACCGCGGCAATGATCGCAAGCGAGATGCCAGCTGCAATCAAGCCGTATTCGATCGCGGTGGCGCCCGACTCATCCTTCACGAAACGAGCAATAAGGTTCTTCATCAGGTAACTCCATGTACACGTGGCTGGTCGCACTAGGGTCTGGTCTTGACGGCGTTCTCAGCACCGTGACCATGCCGTCACCCTAAGGTCGGACAAATTTCGGCGCGGTTAATTCAACTGCGTAAACGTCGCAGGAACCAGGTCTTCGCGAGCACAGTAAATTTCGCATTAAGCCCTGCGTTGCAATTCGATATTTGTTTCGAACGACACATTATAGAGGCTGCGCGCGGTGCCGGGGCCTTCCGTTCACGGCTCCTTAAGTGCGCGAGGCGTACCTCTTCGGGGAGCTGATCCGGTGAGGCGCCCATGTCCAATCTGCCCCTTGAAGTCGTCGAGATGCTCGGCCAGACGATCGAGAAGGTGGTGCCCATCACGATCGGGCTAGCGCTGGTGTTTTCGGTCTTGACCCATTTCTGGGCCTGCAATCCCGGCACGCCGTGGTGGCGCAAGCGCGAACTGGTCACCGACATTTGCTACTGGTTCTTCGTCCCGCTGTTCGCGCGCGTATTGCGGATCGGCCTGCTCGTGCTCGGCGCCGGCGTGGTTTTCAACATCCACGACGCCGACGAGCTGATCGCCTTCTACGACAACGGCCACGGTCCGCTCGCCGCGCTGCCATTATGGCTGCAGGGACTGCTGTTTCTGGTGATGTCGGACTTCATGCTGTATTGGCTGCATCGGATGTTTCATGGCGGCGGGTTTTGGAAATATCACGCGATCCATCATTCGTCCGAAGAGCTGGACTGGATTTCGGCGGCGCGCTTTCATCCCGTGAACCTGTTCCTCGGCACCATCTTGGTCGACGTCATCCTCTTGATGGCGGGTATCTCGCCGAACGTCATGCTCTGGGTCGGACCCTTCACCACCTTCCATTCCGCGTTCGTGCACGCCAACCTGAACTGGACGCTCGGCCCGTTCAAATATTTGCTGGCGACGCCGGTGTTCCACCGCTGGCATCACACCGCGCTGGGAGAGGGCGGCAACACCAATTTCGCCGGCACTTTCCCGATCTGGGATGTGCTGTTCGGCACCTTCCGGATGCCGGAAAACGAGCTTCCGGATAACTACGGTAAGGACGAGGCCGCCATGCCTGCCGAGATCGTCGGGCAACTGGCCTATCCGTTCCGGCGATAGGCCGGAGCGATCATCGATCGCCTTGTCGGCTCCTGGTTTGCAGTTCGTTCATCTATTAAAGGCAGATTGGCCAAGTGTGATCGTCAGGATCATCAGGTCCGGATCGTTGTGTCTTTCGGCCCCGGTCTGCCGTTTATCTCAAAAGGATTTGCGGGATTTCGAGGCCAACAGAGTAGCGTAAAGAGTAAGCCGAATGAAAACCGCGCGTATTGTGGTTCTGGCCATCGCACTATCGGCGGGCGGCGTTGCGGCCTATCTCGCAAGCAGCTCTGACACCAAGACAGTTGCAGTCGAGCCGGTGGCACAATTGCCGACGGTCGATGTTCTGGTGGCGAAGTCGGATATCGCACTGGGGCAATCCGTCGGCCCCGACGATGTGCAATGGCAGACCTGGCCCTCGGCGACCGCGAGCAACAACTTCATTCGCCGCAGCGATCGCCCGGACGCGACCTCCCAGCTCACCGGATCGCTCGCTCGCTCGCCCTTCATCGCAGGCGAACCGATCCGCGATCCGAAGCTGGTCAAGACCAACGGCTCTGGATTCATGGCGGCGGTATTGCCGGGCGGCATGCGAGCGGTTTCGACCGAAATTTCCCCTGAAACGGGTGCCGGCGGCTTCATCCTGCCCAACGACCGCGTCGACGTGATCCTGTCGAAGCGACAGAAGAATGCGACAACCGGCAAGGATGTCATCACGTCCGAAATCATTCTGCCCAATATCCGCGTTCTTGCCATCGATCAGGCCCCGCGCGAAAAGGATGGCCAGAATTCGGTGGTCGGCAAGACCGCCACGCTTGAGCTGAAGCCTGCGCAGGCCGAGGCTCTGGCCCGGGCGCGGCAAACCGGGACGCTCTCGCTGGCGTTGCGCAGCCTGGTCGATGCCCATACGCAGGACGCTCCGCGCGCCGACGATTCCGGCGACGGGATGGTTACGGTGTTTCGTGGCGTCGATGAGCGCGAGATGCTTTCCTGTACGCCGCTCTGCAAGCCGGGCGCTGGCGGTTAGCCTTGGCCTCGCCGCCGCCCTGGTTAACGATCGGTTAATGCGAACGGGCAGCTTGTTCTGACCGCGCACAAGCTTTCAACAATGAATCTCCTCTACCATCTCGCGGTAAGTTTGTTGCTGTCCGGGGATTTCTCTATGCCGTCCGTTGTTTCAACGGCTTCCGTCAGAGGTCTATGGCGCCGATTCCGCCGCAACCGCCGCGGCTCCGCCGCCGTCGAGTTCGCGCTGGTCGCTCCGGTATTCTTTGCGCTGCTGTTTGCGATCATCGAGACCGGGTTGGTGTTCTTCGCCGACCAGGTGCTGGAGACGGTAACGCAGGATTCCGCTCGCTCGATCTTCACCGGCCAAACGCAGACCGCGGGCTACGACCAGGGGCATTTCATGTCCAACGTCGTTTGCCCGTCTGGCGCTGTCGCTAGTGTGCTGTTCAACTGCAGCAATATCTATGTCGACGTCCAGCGCTATAACTCGTTCTCGAACATCGTGATCAGCAGCCAGATCGACAGCGGCGGCAGTTTCATCAACAACATGCAATACAACACGGGCGGCCCCTGCGATATCGTGGTCGTGAGGTTGTTTTATCAATGGCCGCTGATCGTCACCGGCCTTGGCTACAACATCGCGAATTTGACGGGCAGCAAGCGGCTTTTGTCCGGAACCGCCGCGTTCAGGAACGAGCCTTACAACGGAACTTGCCCATGAGCAGCGCCATGAAAGCGGTATCCAGGATGTGGCTCCGCGCGGCGCGCTCCGCGCGCGATTTGTGGGAGGATCGCGGCGCTATCGCGGCTACCGAATTCGCGGTGATCGTGCCGGTCATGCTGGTGCTGTTCTTCGGCGTCGTCGAGTTTTCCTCCGCGGTGGCGGTCGATCGCAAGGTCACGATAATGGCGCGCACGCTGTCCGACCTCACCTCGCAGTCGCCGCCGGCGGGGGTCGCGGACACCGACCTCACCAACTATTTTAACGCCGGCAACGGCATCATGCAGCCCTATGTTCCGGTTAACGGCTATCCGTCCGTCAGAGCGACGATCTCGGAGCTGTTCATCGATCCCAACACCCTTCAGGCCCGCGTGCAATGGAGCAAGAGTACCACAGGTACCACACCGCGCGCGACGAGTTCTATCGTCACGATCCCGGCGGGGCTTGCGGTCGGCAATACCTATTTGATCTACAGCGAGGTCAGCTTTCTCTACACGCCCACCATCGGCTATGTGATGAAGGCCGGCGTCAATCTGAGCGACGTCGCCTATACCCGTCCGCGGCAATCGGTCTGCGTCATTTATCCGGCGTCCACCAACGGCACGACACCGCCCTGTCCGACGTTGTAACTTTGGCCATTGCCGGTTGCCGTCGCGGGAGCGGCGTATCGCTAAAATAAAAAGGCCGCGCAGTCAGCGCGGCCTTTTTGTTTGGTCTCGGTTAGGCAGGATTTCCGTCAGGCCAAGGCCTTTGCGAAACAAGGCCTTTGCGAAACAAGGCCTGTTCGGAGACCGTTTAGCCGGCGGCGCGCAGATTGTCGGCCGAAGACTTGCCAGAGCGGCGATCCGCCACGATCTCGTAGGAGATTTTCTGGCCCTCACGCAGCGTTCCAAGCCCGGCGCGCTCGACCGCGCTGATATGTACGAACACATCGTTGCCGCCGTCATCCGGCTGGATGAAGCCGTAGCCCTTGGTGGCGTTAAACCACTTCACGGTTCCCATGCTCACGGGATAGTCCCTTCTCAGATATCAAATGTCGAAACCCACTTTCGGCGGGCTGGTGAGATCGAATTTTTGGAAGGGTCGTCAGCGCCTGAACCGGCTGTACCGGGGGATAGCTAATGTCGTCCGGCCGAAAATCGATTGCGGTCATATTATTGGAATCAAGTCTCCAAAACAATCCTGACCCACACGATTTTTTGAATCCCGAGCGAAGGGCGCCGCAGGGCCGCCCGCGCAGCGACACGATGTTGTGACGGGCGGCCGTCATGCGCGGTTTCGAGGCAGCCCGGACGGCATCTATCGGCGGCGGAATTGACCGCCACGGGGCGGTGCGCCGCGCGGAGCGCCAGTGGCGCTTGGGCGCTCGTCCTTGTGGCGGAAGATCAGCCGCCCTTTCTCGAGGTCATAGGGCGACATCTCGATCGTCACCCGATCGCCCGCCAGCGTCTTGATCCGGTTTTTTTTCATCTTGCCCGCGGTATAGGCGACGATCTCGTGCCCGGCGTCGAGTTGGACGCGATAACGCGCGTCGGGGAGGATTTCGGTGACCAGTCCCTCGAACTGGATCAGCTCTTCTTTAGCCATGTGGTTCTCCAGATCGATCGACGGCTAGCGCGGTTGCTGGTTGCGGTTGGGGCGGAGCTTTGGGCGGCTTTCGCGATGCAAAAAGGCAACGCCTTGTATCCCTTCAGTCTTGCCGCCGCCATGTGGCGCACGGTGCGGCTCCTGCCGATTGCTTGGTGGAGCACCATTATTACCACCCGAACGGCGGGGTCGGCGAGGCCCTTTCGGCCCTTGCGCCGCATCATGTGCACGGACACCATGCGCATGACCGTGCGGCCGGCCGCCGCGACGTTGTGCCGGCGCGGGGGCCGCGTCGCGGTGACCCGGTGTGCGGCGGTCTTCCCGCGGCAGCGCGATGCGGATCAGGCGTTCGATGTCGCGCAGATAGGCAACTTCCTCAGCACCGGCGACCAGCGAGATCGCAATGCCGTCGGCGCCGGCGCGTGCGGTGCGGCCGATGCGATGGACGTAGGTTTCGGGCACGTTGGGCAGGTCGAAATTCACCACATGGCTGATGCCGTCGACATCGATGCCGCGGGCGGCGATGTCGGTGGCGACGAGGGTGCGGATCTCGCCGGAGCGGAACGCCGCCAGCACCCGCTCGCGATGGTTTTGCGACTTGTTGCCGTGAATGGCGTTGGCGGCGATACCGGCCTTGGCGAGGCTTTTCACCACCTTGTCGGCGCCGTGCTTGGTCCGGGTAAAGATCAGCGCGCGGTCGACCGCTTCCTGTTTCAGGAGCTGGGCCAGGAGGGCAGGCTTGGCCGCGAAGTCGACCTGGACGATACGCTGGGTGACGCGCTCGACGGTCGAGGCGACCGGCGTCACGGCGACGCGCGCCGGGTCGCGCAGCATTTGTTCGGCGAGCTCGGCGATATCCTTGGGCATCGTCGCCGAGAAGAACAGCGTCTGCCGCTTGATTGGCAGCTTGGCGACGATCTTCTTGATGTCGTTGATGAAGCCCATGTCCAGCATGCGGTCGGCCTCGTCGAGCACCAGGAACTCGACCTGGTTGAGCTTCAAGCCGTTGCTTTGCACAAGGTCGAGCAGGCGGCCGGGGGTAGCCACCATCACCTCGACGCCCTGCATGATCGAGCGGACCTGGCGTCCCATCGGCACGCCGCCGATCACCAGCGCCGAGGTCAGTCGCATATGGCGGCCATAGGCGTTGAAGCTGTCGAGGATCTGTCCGGACAATTCCCGTGTCGGGCTGAGCACCAGCACGCGGCAGGCCTTCGGCTGCGGCCTGACGCGGTTCTGCAGGATCCGATGCAGGATCGGAAGCGCGAAGGCCGCGGTCTTGCCGGTGCCGGTCTGGGCGATGCCGACGACGTCACGGCCGGCGAGCGCGAGCGGAATGGTTTGAGCCTGGATGGGTGTGGGCGTCAGATAATTTTCTTCTTTGAGCGCACGGGCGATTGGATCGGCGAGGCCGAAATCCTGAAAGGAGGTCAAAAGGAGGGGTTCTTTCCATGTCAAAGGGCAGGCGCCTGGCAATATCAGCCAGGAGCACGGCTTGGGTGTCAGGGACACCCGCGTGTTGGGGCGTCGGTCGGGTTAGCTGAAAGGGCAAGCCAGAAGCCTCGGAGGTTAGAACCCTGGAGGCTTAGAACACGCGGCTCGCGACGACCCGATTCGATGAAACGACAAGGTCTTGGCGTTCATATGGAACACGAACCGGGCACTTTCAAGGTGAAATCCAGCTTTGGACGCTGCGATGCGAAATGAATCGATGCCGGAAATTTAGACAATCGGCCGATTTTGCCTGTAAATTATACATTTTGCCGACAAAGCATACATTTCTTCTGTCTAAAAAATGAGCGAAACCAGCGCCGGGAGCTGGTGGGTAGAGCAAGATTCCTCAACGAAGCCATATGCTTATACTATTCGGCGACGGTGGCATGGTTCTTGCGATTCCGTTAATGCAGGCGGCCGCGGAGGCCGTCGCAGCGTTTTTCCACGTCTGCGTCAGGGAGATCACAGCTCATGCCTATTCAAATTATTCAAAGCAAAGCGACGCCTTCGAGCCGTCGTCGCTGGCTGGCGGCGACCGCCGGGTTGATCTTGGGCTTGGCCAGTTTCACAGGCGCGAAAGCGGCCGACGACACCATCAAGGTCGGCGTCCTCCACTCGTTATCCGGCACCATGGCGATCAGCGAAACCACGCTGAAGGACACCGTCCTGTTCCTGATCGACGAGCAGAACAAGAAGGGCGGCGTGCTCGGCAAGAAGCTCGAGGCCGTGGTTGTCGATCCCGCCTCGAACTGGCCGCTGTTTGCCGAAAAGGCGCGTGAGTTGATCACCAAGGACAAGGTCGCGGTCGTGTTCGGCTGCTGGACTTCGGTGTCACGCAAGTCGGTGCTGCCGGTGTTCAAGGAACTCAACAGCATCCTGTTCTATCCCGTCCAGTATGAGGGCGAAGAGAGCGAGCGCAACGTGTTCTACACCGGTGCCGCGCCGAACCAGCAGGCGATCCCTGCCGTCGACTACCTGATGAAGGACGAAAAGGTGAAGCGCTGGGTGCTGGCCGGCACCGACTACGTCTATCCGCGCACCACCAACAAGATTCTCGAAGCCTACTTGAAGTCGAA
>JBATYU010001113.1:0-6640 GCA_049674245.1 Bradyrhizobium sp.
CAGTTACGCACGCGGCCGATAAAGTTGCCGTAAGCGTCGAACTGGCGAACCCAGACGCAGCGGCGATAGCCACCTTCGTAGTAGTAGCCGTCGTTGCTGGCGGCGATGGCGCTGCCGACGATCGCGGCGCCGACGAGACCGGCGCCAACGCCCCAGCCCCAGCCGATCGGCTTGGCCTGTGCCTGGGTGGTGGTGGAAGCGATCGTGCCGGTAACGGCAAGGGCAGCGAGGGCGACAGCGGCAATCCTGGTCTTGATCGACATGAGAAACTCCATCCGGTTGAGGCGCGGTCCGTTATGGTCCCGCATGCCGGTTTGGACGGAGGCTTGCCGGTTCCGGTTCGAGTGGCGTCGGGTGAAAGTTCCGTAATGAGGTTAATTCAGCAATTACAGTTGCTTAAAAATTTAGGAAATTCACTTCCCCGGTCCCGCCGAAAGCGTCCTCGCATCGAATTTGTCGACGTCTTCCAGCAATTCGATAAAGGCACGGGCGCCGTGATCGAGCAGCCGCTCGCCTTTTTCAACTGAGGCCAATGTGGCGTTTCCGACGGCGCCGCTTTCGTGGAGATCCTGCGCCTGCCAGGCAAACGGCGCCGGCCGGTATGCGGAAAGCCAGCGATAATCCTTTTCCATCGCGATGCTGCGCGAGCGAAAATCGGCGATCGCCTCGATGCGCACTTGCTCCCTGTGGCGCGCCAGCATGATCGATGTCTCGACCGCGCCGCCATGAATGCCGTGGCGTATTTCTTCCGCGGGAAATAATCCCTCCGGCACACCGAAGCGCGACCATGAGGTGGTGACGGCGAAAAGCCCGTGATAGGCGCGTAAGTCCTGCGCGACCAGCGTCATCGCTGCGCTGTTGCCGCCGTGGCTGGTAACGATGACAAGTTTTTTGACGCCGGCGCGCGCGACTTCTACCCCCAGCGCCATCCATTGCTTCAGCGCGGCTTCCGTCGACAAGGTCAGCGTGCCCGGGAAATCGATGTGCTCGGTGGAGATGCCGACCGGCTGCACGGCAAGAAACGTCGCAGGGATATGGTCGGGCAGAAGCTCGCGCACGCGCGCCAGATAGGCTTGCGCGATCATCACGTCGGTGGCGAAAGGCAGATGCGGGCCGTGCTGTTCGGTGGCGGCGAGGGGCAGCACCGCGATCCATCGGGCGGCCGCGCTCATGTCAACTTCGGCCAAGTTGATATTGGTCCAGTCGCGGGGAGGGACGCCAGTCATCGCGCGAGATGTTTCTTTCGGCGGATTTGCAGGGTAGTTAGGGTGGCCCTCCCTATCATGGGCCAGAACGAACGACGGAGTCCAATCATGAAGGCGGCGCTTTTGCTGCGAGCGTTAACGGCGGCCCTTGTTGCCGCCGTTTTGGTGGGCCTGCCCGCCGCGGCCCAGGAAAAACAGGGTGAAAAACAAGGTGAAAACCCGGACAAACAAGAGAAGCTGGACAAGGTCTCGTTCGGTACCAATTGGGTGGCCGAGGCCGAGCATGGCGGATTTTTTCAAGCGGTGGCCGACGGCACCTACAGGAAATACCGGCTCGACGTCACCATCGTGCCGGGCGGGCCGAACGACAACAACCGCATGCTCTTGATCGCCGGCAAGATCGACTTCTTCATGGCCGCCAATACCCTGATGTCGTTCGATGCGGTTGCCAACCACGTCCCGCTGGTGTCGATTGCCGCCATCTTCCAGAAGGACCCACAAGTTTTCCTGACGCACCCGGAACTGAAGACTACCAGGCTCGAAGAGCTCAAGCCGCTGACCCTGTTCGTGTCCAAGGAAGGTATTGCCGGCTATTTCCAATGGCTGAAGTCCGAATACGGCTTCGACGAGAAGAAAGTCAGGCCGTACACCTTCAACCCGCAGCCGTTCATCGCGAGCGCGCAGAGCGCTATGCAGGGCTATGTCACCTCCGAGCCGTTCGCGGTCGAGAAGGCCGCCGGCTTCAAGCCGGGCATCATCCTGCTGGCGGATCATGGCTTCAACACCTATTCGACCCTGATCGAGACGCGGCGCGAGGTGATCGACAAGCAACCGGACCTGGTGCAGCGCTTCGTCGACGCCTCCATCATCGGCTGGTACAATTATCTGTACGGCGACAATTCGGCCGGCAACGCCATGATCAAGAAGCTCAATCCGGAAATGACCGACGAACTGCTGGCTTACTCCGTGGGCAAGATGAAGGAATATGGTATCGTCGATTCCGGCGACAGCTTGCGCGACGGCATCGGCGCGATGACCGACGAGCGCGTCGCAAGCTTCTTCAACAAGATGGTGAAAGCCGGCGTGGTCCGTTCCGACATCGACTACCGCACGGCTTACACGCTTCGCTTCGTCAACAAGGGCGTCGGGCTCGATCTGCGGCCCAAAAAGTAGATCAGAGCAACAGGCCCAACAACGAGATGGCCGAGGCCTCCTCCGACATCGACACCGCTATCGCTGGCCCGGCGGTCAGTCTGCGCGGCGTCACCAAGGCCTATGACAACGGCGTCATGGCGCTGGGGCCGCTCGACCTCAATGTGCGCAGGGGCGAATTCGTCTCGCTGCTCGGGCCGTCCGGCTGCGGCAAGTCGACGGCGCTGCGGCTGATCGCAGGCCTCGCCGCGCCGACATCGGGCACCGTTCAGCTTTCGCATCACGAGGGCGGGACGCGGCCGGGCCGGAGAATTGGCTTCGTGTTTCAGGAGCCGACGCTGATGCCCTGGACCAGCGTCGAGGAAAACGTCCGGCTGCCGCTCAGGCTCGCAGCAGTGCCGGCCGCGGAAGCCGATGCGCGCGTCAACGAGGCTCTGGCGCGCGTCAGGCTCACTGAGTTTGCCGACAGCTACCCGCGCGAATTGTCCGGCGGCATGAAGATGCGGGTCTCGCTCGCGCGCGCATTGGTGACCGATCCGGATATTCTTCTGATGGACGAGCCGTTCGCAGCACTCGATGAGATCACCCGCTTTCGGCTGAACAACGATCTGCTCGCGCTGTGGCGCCATTTGAAGAAGACCGTCATCTTCGTCACGCATTCGGTGTTTGAGTCCGTCTATCTGTCGCAGCGCGTGGTCGTGATGACGCAGCGGCCCGGCCGCCTCGGCGCCGAGATCGGCATCGATGCCCCGGAGCCACGCGGCGAAGATTTTCGGACCTCCGCCGAATATGCGTATCTCTGCCGCAAGGTCTCTAGCGCGCTGGCGCCATCCTATTCCGGGAAGTCCGAGCTATGAGTGCTCCGCAGACATCGAAGGCCGCACCCGATCCGATGCGCTACGTGCGAATCCTGCTGCCGATCGTGGTGCTTGCGGTGGGCACCATGGTGTGGGAGCTGGTGGTTCGGCTCAACAATATCCCTCCTTACGTCTTGCCCGGACCGTTGGCGGTCTTCAGCACGCTCATTGCCGACTGGCCGGTGCTGTCGCCATCACTGGGGGTGACGCTGCTCACCACGCTCGAAGGGTTCATCGCGGCCGCCGTCGGCGGCGTCGGACTGGCGCTGCTGTTCAATCAGTCGAAATGGCTGGAATACTCGCTATTTCCCTACGCCGTGATCCTGCAGGTCACGCCGGTCATTGCGATCGCGCCGCTGCTTCTGATCTACCTGCCGCAGCAAACCGCCGTGGTTGTCTGCGCCTGGATCGTCGGATTTTTTCCGGTGCTGTCCAACACCACGCTGGGGTTGAATTCGGTCGATCGCAATCTCGCAGGTTTGTTTCAGCTTTATGGCGCCTCGCGGATGCAGACGCTGCGCCTGCTCAAATTGCCCTCGGCGCTGCCCTATATCCTCGGCGGTTTGCGGATCGCCGGCGGCCTTTCGCTGATCGGCGCCGTGGTCGCCGAAATCGCGGCCGGAACGGCCGGCGCTGGTTCCGGCCTCGCCTACAGGATCGCCGAATCCGGCTACCGCCTCAACATTCCCCGAATGTTCGCGGCATTGCTGCTGCTCTCCGTCGCCGGGATTGTCATCTATGGCTTGCTGGCGCTAATTTCGCACCTGGTGTTGAGGCGTTGGCACGAAAGTGCGCTTGGAAAGGAAAACTGATGGCGGCCGGGACGATCTCTTCCGAGAAAATCGATCTGCTGGTTCACGGGCCGAACAAGCCGATCGTCGACAACGGTTTTTCCGACCAGTTCGTGCTGCATCATTTTGAGACGATCCACGATCTGGAGCGATTGACACCAGAGGTCGCGGCCAAGGTGCGCGGCATCGCAGTCACCTACAACACGGTGCGCGGCGATGCCAAGACGCTGGCGCGTTTCCCGAAGCTCGAGATCGTCTCCTCCTTCGGCGTCGGCTACGACCATATCGACACGGCTTACGCGCGCGATCACAACATCATGGTCACCAACACGCCCGATGTGCTGACCGAGGAGGTCGCCGATATCGCGATGGGGCTTCTGATCGCGACGTTGCGCGAATTTGTCAAGGCCGACCGGTATTTGCGTTCGGGGTTGTGGCAGATGCAGCAGTTTCCCTTAAGCGTCGGCTCGCTGCGCGACCGCAAGGTCGGCATGGTCGGCATGGGCCGGATCGGGCAGGCGGTCGCGCGCCGGCTCGATGCCTCGAAGGTGCCCGTGGTCTATCACTCGCGCAAGCCGGCGGATGGCGTGTCGTACAAGCACTATCCCGACCTGATCGAAATGGCGAAGGCGGTGGACACCCTGGTTATCATCGTTCCCGGCGGGGCAGGCACCGCGAAGATGGTCAATGCCGACGTCATGAAGGCGCTCGGGCCGCGCGGCGTGATCATCAATGTCGCGCGCGGCACGGTCGTCGACGAGCACGCCCTGGTCGCTGCCCTTAAATCGGGCACCATTCTTGCCGCGGGTCTCGACGTCTATGAAAAAGAGCCGAACGTACCGGACGAACTGAAGGCGATGCAGAATGTCGTCTTGCTGCCACATATTGGTTCAGGATCAGTGGTAACGCGAAATGCCATGGATCAGCTTGTCGTCGACAATCTGAAAGCCTGGTTCGCCGGCAAACCACCGCTGACCCCGGTTGCCGAGACCCCTGCAAAGGCCCGCTGATGAACCTTCGTTTTGGTGTCATGCTTGCGGCGCTGTTGGCGCTGGCCGCGGCTTCGCCGGCGCGATCGCAGCAGGATGCCTCGACGCTGAAGAAGGACATGATCGGGCAGTGGGAACTCGCCACCACCGACCGCAGCAAGACCTGTGTCGTGACGCTGAAGCAGGAGCCTGCCTCGCAAGGTCTGAAACTTGAGCTCGAGCCCGGCTGCGCGGCGGCGCTGCCCTTCACCAAGGGCATCACGGCCTGGAATATCAAGGGACTCGATATCGTGCGGCTGCAGGATGCCGCCGCAGAATCGGTGATCGACTTCACCGAGGTCGAGGCCGGAATCTTCGAGGGCTTGCGACAGGGCGAGGGCGTCTACATCCTGCAAAATCTCGCGGCCGCCCGCTCGCTCGCCAAATCGATGGACCAGATGATCGGCGACTGGTCGATGGTTCGCGGCAACGGCCAGGCGATCTGCGGCCTGACGCTTACCAATACCGAGGCCGGCCAGGACAATTTCCAGGTGTTTTTGAAACCGAAATGCGATGCCGCGGTCGCGGCCTTCGCGCCGACGCAGTGGCGGCTCGACCACGGCCAGATGCTGTTGATGTCGCAGAGCGGCGAAGCCTGGCAGTTCGAGGCCGACGACAATGCGCAGTGGCGAAAGGTGCCCGACAGCGCCGATCCCCTGATCATGCTGCGCGGACAATAGGGCCGGCCATTCCGGGGGGCGGCCAAAATGTTTTCAATGTGCCTGTCGATCGGCCGCGGCGCCGCGCCGCGAAGGCCGGCGACGCTGCGCGCCGATGATCTCTTCTATTGCGCGTATTGCGCGATGCCGCCGCCGAACGACCAGTTTTCCTTGACGACCTCGACGAGGTTGATCACCACGTCGTCGCGCCGCACCTTCAATTGCGCATGGATGTCGTCGGCGATCTTCTTGAAGAGCGCCTTCTTCATCTCGACCGTCCGGCCCGCGTTCAGCGTGATCTGGATCAGCAGAACGTCCTTGCTGTAGGCATTGCCGAGATAATTGTCGGCGACGTTGATCTCGCCTTCGGCATGTTCGGTGATGACCTGGAATTTGTCGTTGGCGGGAACGCTGATCGTCTCGCGCATGGCCAGGTAGATGATCTCGCCCAGCGTTTTGCGGAATTCGATGGATTTGCCGGCAACAAGATCGATGCGAACGAGTGGCATGGTGCGGTCCTCCTGTCTGGACAGATAGCGGGCCATCACCGGTAAGTAAGGCTCATCCCCAAAGATATCAGAGATAAGCGATGATGATCCATCGCTCGCGTGGACCGATCAGGCAGCAGGAAGAGGGACCCTCCTGGTTGCGCGTCGAAGGGGTCCCGGCATTGACTCCAGTAAACATATTTGTTAATTAACATACTTGTTAAATTATAGGAGCGCCATGGCCTCCCGTATGCCGCCGCTTGAGGACGTCTTCGCCGCGCTCGCCGATCCGACCCGGCGTGCGATCGTCGAGCGCCTGGTCGGATCGGGCGAACTCAGCGTCGGCGACGTCGCGGCCCCCTTTGCCATCAGCGGGCCCGCGATCACGCGGCATTTGCAGGTGCTGGAACGGGCCGGACTGATCGAGCGCCGGGCCGAACGGCAATGGCGCTACGTGCTG
>JBATYU010001114.1:0-8902 GCA_049674245.1 Bradyrhizobium sp.
GCGCTGCGCCGTGCGGCCAGGCGCTTCACCACCTGATGGGTTCGCCGATAAACCATGGCGCGTTTCTCGTCCCGTCGCGCGGACCGGCCGCGTGGGGACGACCGAACGCAACTTCACTATTTTGAACGATTTGTGAAAAATCGCTTTGAAGGACTGAACACCTATTCAGGATGGATGACAAGACAGAAAATGTGAAGGCTCAGGCAGATTTGCAAACTACAGCGTCGATGCTCCGCAAGACCGTCCTGTCCCAGACCTCATAGCCGGCCGCGTTGAGGTGGATACCGTCGACGGTGTGATGCTCGGGCATGGCCGGCAAGGCGATGAAGCCCGCCGCCGCCTCCTTGGCGAGCTCGGGGAGGATCGCATTGTAGCTCTCGATCGTCGCGGCATCGACCGTTCGGGCCCCCTCCAGGCCGGCCTCCGGCGGCGGTATCGCCAATATCGCGGTGCGCGGGGTCAACGCTGCGAGCTCCGCCAGCAGCGCGCGAAAATTCGACGCGTACCGCCCGAGGCTGTTCGGAATTGCCGCGTCGTTGGTGCCAACGGCCACGACGACCATGACGGCGCGTTTGGCGCCGAGCGCTTGCGTGAGCATCGCGCCCAGTTTGCTCTCGGTCGATGCACGGCCGACGCCTGCGTTGACGATCGGGTGACCGCATAACGACCGCGGCAAGGTCGACGCCTCAACGATGCTGTCGCCGAGAACGATGATGGCGTCGTCGAAGCGCGCCAGCGTCAGCGCGAGCATGAGCTGCCGCTGGCGCATATGGGTGTCGACGACCATCGGCAGCTTCGGCCATGCTGCCCAGGCGGCGAGCGCGACGCAGACAACGAGCAGAATGCGGGTTGGGTTCATTCGGCCGCCATCGCGCCGATGGGCGAAAGGCGCGGCGTCTGTTCCGGCGCGCCGCAAAGACGCCGGCGCAACGCCCGCGACAGGTCAAGCGCAAGCCGGTCCAGCGGAAGAAAGAATATGCTGGCCGCGAAGGCCAGGCATATCCCGACGACGATCGCGCATAGCCGCGCGGCTTCGACGCCGATCGTCCCGCTCAGCAACAGGAACAGCGCGGCGACAGGCCCGAACAGGATTGGCCAGTGGATGAGATACAGCGGAAACGATAGTTTGGAGCGCGCCACCAGCCCCGGCTTCGACAGCAGGCTGCGCGCGGCGTCAAGATGGATGAGGCCGACCAGCACCAGGATCGCGCCGAATGCCTTCTGCTGCATGGGCGCGAATTGACCCGGAAACAACAGATACGTCGGGCTCGTACACAGCGCTCGCAGCCATTCCGGCTGCCAGATTTCCGCGAGCATGCAAACGAAGATTCCCGACGCGACGGAGAATGCCGGCAACAGCCTGCTTGCAGGCGCGGGCCGTTCGGCGCAAACGAAGGCGGCGAGAAAGTGGCCGACGAAAAAGCAGATATAGGCGCTGCGGATCGCAAACATCGCGCCAAGCAGCATCGCCGCGCACCACAGCACGCGCGATCGCCGCGCGCAGCAGCACAGCAAAAGCACGGTCATCGAACCATAGAATTCGATACTGAGCGTCCACAGCGGCGCCACCAACGACTGCTCGACCGGCTGTTGCCATGAGCCCAGAAAGGCGACGCCGGGCAGTCCGCGATAGCCCAGGAACAAGGCGTTCAGCGTGCCGTCCTTGATGACCGAAGCCAGCGAGAGCTGCGCATTCCATTGGCTGGCAAACCAGGCGGAGCCGCTGAGTTCGCCCGCGGCGATATTCGGCTTGCCGAATATCAGCATTACCGCCGCCGACACCAGCACCGCGGCGATCGCCGGCAAACCGAGGCGGACGATCCGCCCCAGCACTTGCACGAACGGACGGGCAAGGTTTCGCTCGAACGAACGCGTCAGCACATAGCCGCTGAGGGCAAAGAAAATGTAGACCGCAGAATAGCCGTCATAGAGAAAATATAACGGCGACAGGTGAATCGACCCCGTGATGGGTGCCACGGCGGGGAGCGAAAACACAAACTCCGGAGCAAAGGCGGCCAGGAAATGCAGCAGCAGAACCTGCAGCGCCGCAAGTCCCCTGATCGATTCGAGATAGGCGATGCGTGACCCTTGGCGGGCGCCCTCGTCCGACGCGACGCCCCGATTGCCTAGGCCGGCTTGGTGCTGCTTCGGGCGCTGGCGTGCGAGTGCGTTCACTGTCAGGTATTGGCGAGTGCGACGCTCGCCGCCACCGGCCGATGGCGTCGCACGCCGATCGGCAGCCGGACCAGGAAAATGGCGCACGCCGCAATGGCGCTACCGGCGATCAAATCGATCAGATGATGTCCGCCATGCGGGATGGTGGATACCAGCATCAGCCCGTTGATGATGATCGCCGGGATCAGCGTCCATCTTGAGCCGCGTAGCGCGTAGGTCATGATGATCGCGAGGACCGTGTGGCCGGAAGGAAATGTGACGAGGCAATTGGAGTTGGGCGTGTTGAAATCGATCACCGATGTCGCGCCGGTCCGTATCGCCATCAGCAGTTGATAGTGCCACATCCCGGAGCCCGCTCCGATGTTCTCGTAGCTGGCGAGCGGCGGATTGTAATACGCGTAGGCGCCGGCCGCGGGCCAGACCATCATGCCGACGGCGATGCCTATGAAGGTGAGACACATCAGCGCCAGGAATTCTGCCAGGCGACCGCCCTGGCCTGAGACGCACAACAACAGAATGGTGCCGATCAGCATGTAGGGCGTGCTTCGATAGCCTTCCACCAGCAGCCAGCTTGCCAGCGCGCTGGAGTTGACGAATTCCACGAAGGCGACCCAGTTGAAGCCGAGCGATTGGTCGATTCGTGCCAGCCACGCATCCTGGAAAGGGAGGGCAGCGGCGGTACCGAGAAAGCAATATGCGACGATAACGATCGCGAGCAGCCCAGAAGCATGGCGACCGCAAACAATTCGACCCGGCGGGCCCCCTCGCGCAGGACGCGGCCGACGCGGTCGGTTGCACCGGCCAGTCGATGCGAAATGAGCCCGCAAAGTCCGAACGCAATCGTCATGAACAGCGCCAGGCGAATGATGCTGTTCCAGTTGTCATCGGCGAAGCTCAATCGGGAGAATGACAGCCAGACCATATCGACAGTGAAAAGGCCGATAAGCGTGGTCCATGCTTCAATCATGTGAAACCGCGCGCGGGGCCCGTAGCCACCCAGCAGGAACCAGCGGTCCATCAGTGTCGCGAGCCTGGCCGGCGCCTCATCCTCGCAAGTTTGTATCGTCGGAGTCGCAGACGCCATATCCGCTCCACGGTTGATTCCCACTTCGAAAGGGCGGGGATGACAGCCAATGTGACGGCATTGGGTTGGAATAGCGTAAACGGGCAAGGCTAAGCGCCGACAAATTCATTGCCTAAAATGCGCCGCTTCGCTGATGCGAGCCTTATTTTGACCGGTGGCCTGCCACCCCGCTTCTGCCGATGCGAGCGGCATCGCCACGCCGCGGCGAAGCGAACAGCGGGCCATGATCAAGCCCAGGACGATCAGGGCAGCACCAAGCCCGAGCGGTAGCCCGAACAGGATAAAGCCTACGGTCAAGGCAGCGGCCACGGCCAGCGCCGGAAGTTCGTAAGTGCGGAAACCGCCCGCAACCCCGATACGAACGAGCCAGGCGACCGGGATCGCCAGCACCATCATGTCGTACATGAACAGATACGGCGTGGTGAGCACGGTGCCCGCTGCCAGCGCGGCTGCCTTCAGCGAGTAGCGCACTGAACTGCGCCACAGCACAATGAGGCTTGCCGTAACCGTGCCCGTCATGATCCATTGCAGGATCCAGCCGAGCTGTTCGCTGCCGCCAAAATAACGCACCAGCGCGAACAGGCTTTGCAGTTTCCACCAGGGCGCCCGGCCCTCGGTGAGGAAGGCCTGCGAGAACATCGGCATCCAGTGCAAGAACGCCTGCCAGCTTTCGGTGCCAAAGGCGAGCCAGGAGGCGAAAGCCATCGCGACCGCAACGACGGCGGCCGTAACAAACGTTGTCCACTGCGAGGCTGCGATCAGCGCGATCGGAAATAGCAGCCCATATTGCGGCTTGTAGCTCAACAGGCCCAGGCAGATCCCGGCAAGGATCGGCCGCATCGGCATGAAGTACAGCGTGCCGCCGATCAGTGCCGCGGTGAGAAAGCCGTTCTGTCCGACCAAGACATTGCTGAACACGACAGGGAATGCCGCGGCGAGCAGCCATCCGAACGGCTTGCCGACGGTCGCGCGCATGACGGCGAGATAGGGCACGAAGCTCGCAGCGGCCCAGCCGATGAACGCAACCGCATAAGAAAACTGCGCGAGCAGGGCTGCGATGAACAGAAACGGCGGCGGATAGTGCCAGGCGAAATTGCCGGGATAGGTTTGGCCGAGGACCGCGACCTGCACCTGTTTCTGAATATCCCAATCATACGCCTTTGCCGGATGATGATCGAGCACGAGGCGGCCCGCCGACCAGACATTGACGAAGTCGGTCGGGATGCCCTGGCCGTTCGGGTCGAAGATCCACCAGCCGGCGAAATAGGCGATCGGGAAGAACGCCGCATTGATGACGAACAGCACAAAGCAAACGTTGAAGAGCGCAGCCGGGATGGCGCTGCGCTCCCGAACGAGCGTCGGGACGCTGAGAGACGTGGCCATGCGCCATCCTTTCGCCGCACTCCGCGGGCGGAGCGCAGCTCCCAAGCAATAGGCCCGACAGCATTGAGGAAATCTTAAGGTTTGGGCCGCCGAAGCGCATTTTCGCGCCAGAACCACGCGTTTCCGCGCGGAGCGAGGCGCTTTCGCCCGCTTCGAATTTACCGGAGGTTATGCCGGGCATGGTCCAATGGCGGAACCAGGCTGCGATGAACGCGCCGCTTCCGGCACATCAAAGAGGTGGAATGTCCCTCTCCTTCACCAACAGTCTTACTGCAGCTCGTCCCGTGCGCGGACTGTTGCCGCTGTGCGCCGGCACTGCCGCCTATCTGCTGGTGACGTTTCTCGGGGATGCGCTGCTGCATGATTCGGATACGTTCTGGCAGATCAAGGTCGGGCAGTGGATCATCGATCATCACGCCGTGCCCTCCTCCGACCTCTATTCCTTCACGCGGCTTGGCGAACCCTGGATTTCCGGCGCCTGGTTGTCCCAGGTGCTTTACGCCCTGGTCTATTCGAATTTGGGATGGGCCGGTCCGGTCGTCCTTTCTTCGCTTGCGGTTGGTATCACGTTCGCGATCTTTGTGTGGCTGTGTGAGGCCTATTTCGAGCCGGCGCATTCGATCCTGGTCGCCATCCTGGCGCTGATATTGTCCTGCCCTCATTTTCTGGCGCGCCCTCACATGCTGGCACTCCCACTCATGGTAGCGTGGGTTGGCGCGATGATATCGGCTGCGGATCGCCGCGGTGCGCCATCGCTCCTACTGCTGCCGCTGATGGCATTGTGGGCCAATCTTCACGGCGGCTTCGTGTTGGGATTGGCCGTAATTGCGCCGATCGCATTGATCGCCGTCTGGGATGCCGCGCCCGAACGCCGTATCGCGCTCATTGGGCGCTGGGCGGTGTTCGCTGTTGCGGCGCTCGCCGCGAGTTGCTGCACGGCCTATGGCTGGGACACGCTCTTCGCGGCCGCCAAGATCCTCGATCTCGGCCAGGTCCTGTCGACGATTTCGGAATGGAGGCCGGCGGATTTCGGCTCGTTCGGCCTGTTCGAAGCGTGCATCCTGGGCCTGATGGGCCTCGCCCTCTATCGTGGCATCGTGCTTTCGCTTCCGCGCATCCTTCTGCTCTTGCTGCTCGCTCACATGGCGTTGGCGCATGTGCGGAGCATCGACGCCTTTGCATTGCTGTTTCCATTGGTTCTGGCAAAGCCGCTCGCGGGTGAGGAAAAGCCGGCAGGCTTTGCGCGCGACCGGATGCGCTGGCCGCCCTCCCTCATTTCGCTGTTTGCGTTTGGCGCGATCGCCGTCGGCGGCTGGGCCTCGACGCTGTCCTATGTGGCGCATCATCAATTCGCCTTCGCCTCGACGCAGGCGCCAGCTGCAGCGGTTGATATCCTCAAAAAGCGTCAGGCCAAACGTATTTTCAATGCCTATGAATTTGGCGGCTATCTGATCGCCCGCGACGTTCCGACCTTCATCGATGGCCGCGCCGAACTCTACGGCGAGAAATTCATCATGGATTACTACACGGCGACCGGCGGTCCCAGCGTCGACGGTCTTTTGCCTCTGCTCGACGAATACCGGATCGACGCCACCCTGCTCACCCCAGCGTCACCGGCCGCGAAACTTCTGGATCATGTCCGCGGCTGGCAGCGCCTCTATGCCGATAGCACCGCCGTCATTCACGTGCGCACGGAAGGTGCCAAGTGAGCCTGCGCACGCCCCAATCGACGCTTCCGGATCCCGCGCGAAGCCGGATGTTGATTCCGTCGTATCTGCTGCTACCGGCATTGATAGGAACGTTTTTCGGCTGGGCGGTGCTGGTCTCGACCTTTATCCGCCCCGGCTCGATCGGGCTGAACCACATCGCGCCGGGGACGGACTGGATGGTGTTTTACGGCGCCGTTCGGTCGGCGCTTGCCGGGCATCTGCAGCTGATCATGAACGGTGATGATCTTACGGCGTACCTTAATCGCTCATTCGCGGACTGGCTTTCGGTGCCGCTCGAATTTCGTCCCTGGTTTTATCCGCCGAGCTTTCTCGTCCTGTTGCTGCCTTTCGCGCCGCTCGGCCTCGTCGGCTCTTATGTTGCGTTTCAGGTCGCAAGCGGAGGCTTTCTCGCGGCCGCCCTCGACAAAGGCGCTGCCGATCCTGCTTGCAGCCGCTATTTGATCGCCGCCGTCCTGGTCTCGCCCGCAGCCTCGATCAACATGGTCGATGGCCAATGCGCGTTCCTGGTCGCGGCGCTATTGGTCTCAGGCGTCCGCTTGCTCGAGGCGCGGCCGATCCTGGCCGGCGCCGTGCTCGGGCTTCTCAGTTTCAAGCCGCAGTTCTTCCTGCTCGTTCCGGTTGCGCTGCTTGCACTCGATCAATGGCGAAGCCTCATCGCAGCGGCCTGCTCAGCTCTCGTGCTGGCCGCAATCAGCGCACTCATCTTCGGAATCGATCTTTGGACCTGGTGGGTCCCACAGGCCGTCGCCAATCTCACAAGTCCCGATCCGAAATGGGTGGCCTATGGCCGCATCTGGGGCCACAGCGTCTGGGCCTGCGCGGTCCTGCTCGGGTTGCCGGATCGGCTGGCGTCGCTGCTACAGCTCACGGCGACCGCCGCAAGCGCGATCGCAACCTTTGTGGCCTTTCGCTCCTCGCTGGGCGCAGACAGGCGACTCGCCGTGCTGCTTGCAGCTGCAGTACTGGCGGCCCCCCACTCCGGTCCCTATGACGCGACGCTGCTCGTGGTCGCAGTCGCACTATGGCTTGTCAGCGAAGTCAAGGCGCCAAACCGATCGCATTGGCTACTCGGCTTCGGCATCTGGATGGTGCCATTGATCAGTCCGCCGACTCACGTGGTCGCGGGTCGGTTCGCGCCGCTGCTCACGGTTGCTTTGATTGGACTGATCCTGAACGAGCTCCGGGAGCCGAAGCGTTTGGATGTCCACTCCGTCGCCTGATGGGGAGGCGCGCTTGGCCTGTCGCGTCATTTTGGCCAGACAAACAGGACGATTTGTACGAAAGGGCTCGCGACAATCTTTTCGCTTCCGGACAAATCGGACGATTGCGCAGCCAGGATGGCCATCTTTTCCTTGCGATAAGTGAAAACGGCCATTCGGCTGGTCCCGAGTGATTCCCAGTTCAAAGCTGTCCGAGAGCGAGTTGATGCCGCACCTCGTTCGGTACCTGAATGGCTCTCATCGATGGCGAGGCCTAACGCACTGCGACCGGTTGCAAACCAAGCCTGCCGTAATCGACACTGAGATAGCCGTGCAGCGGATCACGAGCCACCGCGTCGGGGCGGATCAGGGCTACTTCCTGTGCCACGACGCCCACGTACACGTCGTCGCTCCACAGATACTTATAACTGTAGATGCCCAACCCGTCGCTGCGGCGAGCCACCAGCGCAACATCGCGCTTGAGCCGAATGTCCGATGGGAGAAATACCGATGAGGTATAGGCGGCATCGGTGCTGTTGCCCCAGGCGCCGCCGCCATGGGCGCCAACATATCCGCCTTCCCAAGGTGCTCCCATCGGCGCGAAACGCCAGCTGACACCCGCCATGACGGCCTGGAATTGCGCACTGGCGCTAGCCCGCTGTCCGATCACGACAACACCAGGGGGTGTCGACGCGGCGAGGTTGAGGGTGCCGAGATCGACGTATTGATATCCGATGTTAAGGACAACGTTCGGGCGCAGCAAATACTCGGCGCCGACGCCGGCAACCCAGCCGACCTTCGTATCCGACACCTGCGAAGCCAGCGACAACCCGGCGGTGCTGAAATTGCTGCTCAGACTGACGCCGCCGTAGGCGAGGCCCGCGGTGCCGTAAAACAGCCACTGCCCCGCGGTCACCCCAAGACGGGGAAGGTACCGTACCAGTCGATCAACGCGGTGGTGGCGGCAAAATCGCCGGCGGGCGGCGGAACGATCGGAGGGTTATAGCTCAGTCCGCCGAACATCGAACTGTTGAGATGGGTCGCCTGCAGGTCGGTTTCGAAGCCGAAGACCGCCGCGCCCCGTTGCCAGTTGTAACCGGCATGCGCGCCGACGAGCCAACTGCTGGCGCTCGCGGAATTCGCGCCGAAGGCGGGATTCGGGGGCGGCGCCTGCGGGGCAGGCGGAGGAATCTGAACAGGCGGAATAAAAGTCTCGCCGGCCGCCGCTTCGTTGCACGACAGCGCCAGCATTGCTGCCGTCAGGCAAGCGGATAGGAAAATCGTTTGCAATCGATAAAGCAACAGCCCCTCCTCGCGCTCAGCCCCATACC
>JBATYU010001115.1:0-2025 GCA_049674245.1 Bradyrhizobium sp.
CGTACGATTTGGTGGTGATCGGATCGGGCACCGCCGCTCAAGTCGCGAGCAGGTTTGTCCGAAGGGCGGGGCGGACAGTGGCCGTGGTGGATCATCGTCCGTTCGGGGGAACCTGTGCATTGCGCGGATGTGACCCCAAGAAAATGCTCATCAGTGGTGCCGAGGCCATTGATGCCGCACACCGCATGCAGGGTCGCGGGGTCGCAGGGGAACTTCGCATCAGTTGGCCCGAACTGATCGCCTTCAAACGCACCTTCACTGACCCGGTGCCCCAAAAGCAGGAGGCCCGTTATGCCGCGCAAGGCATCGATGCTTTTCACGGCCTCGCGCGGTTCACCGGCGCTGACGCGGTTACCGTCGCAGGACAGGAGCTAAAAGCGCGTCACATCCTTGTTGCTACCGGCGCACGTCCGGTGCCGCTCCGGATCAATGGCGCGGAACACATTATCACCAGTGACCGTTTTCTTGAGCTGGAGAGCCTGCCGCCGCGAATCGTGCTGATTGGTGGCGGTTACATCGCAGCTGAGTTTTCGCACATTGCCGCTCGCGCCGGAGCGCAGGTTACCGTGCTCCAACGGGGCGACCGTATGCTACCGCATTTCGACCCAGACCTTGTTAGTTGGCTGTTGGTAAAATTTACCGAACTCGGAATCGACGTGCGGACGGAAGCGACTGTCGCACGCGTAGAGCAAATAGCGAATGGCTTTCTGGTGCATGCTGATGGGGCTCGTGGCAAGCAAGCCGTTGCGGCCGATCTGGTTGTTCATGCGGCGGGCCGCGAGCCTGCTCTGGAGGAGCTGGATTTAGCGACGGGGCACATCGCGGTCGGCAACGGCCGCCTCGAACTGAATGAATATCTGCAGAGCGTATCCAATCCTCTGGTTTATGCTGCCGGCGACGCCGCAAGTATGGGGCCGCCCTTAACGCCCGTATCCGGCCACGACGGTAAGATCGTCGCTGGCAATATTCTGGAGGGTAACCGTCATAAACCAGATTATCGGGGGGTCCCGAGTGTAGCTTTCACGGTGCCGCCAATTGCCTTCGTGGGTTTGAACGAGAGCCAAGCGCAGCAGCAAGGATTGAAGTTCAAAGTGAAGTCGGAGAACACGCCAAATTGGTTTACCGCCCGCCGTCTCGCGGAGCGGGTGTATGGCTATAAAACGTTGGTCGAAGAGGGAACGGGTCAGATCCTCGGCGCGCATATCGTCGGTCCCCATGCCGACGAGGTAATCAATCTCTTTGCGCTCGCAATCCGGCACAATTTGACCGCAAGGGATTTGCGGACGACTATGTTTGCTTATCCGACGGGTGCGTCAGACATCGGATATATGGTCTAGGTCGCTTCCAGGCGCGCTATAGAGCCATGGCACTTAGTCCGCCCTTTTTGAGAATGAAACTTGCGATTTCATCGACACCTTGCCCACTTTTCAGGTTCGAGAAGACGAACGGCCGGGTTACACGCATTCTTCGTGCATCCGCCTCCATAACCTCGAGGTTTGCGCCGACCAGCGGGGCCAAATCTATCTTATTTATGATGAGAAGGTCGGACCGCGTGATCCCCGGACCGCCTTTGCGCGGTATCTTTTCGCCCGCCGCAACGTCAATCACGTAAATCGTCAAATCTGCAAGCTCGGGACTAAAGGTAGCCGCAAGATTATCTCCTCCCGACTCGATAAAGCACAACTCTGCCTGAGGAAACTTCTGGTTCATGTCCTCGATCGCAGCAAGATTCATGGAAGCGTCCTCTCGGATCGCGGTATGAGGGCAGCCACCTGTTTCAACTCCCATAATGCGCTCAGCTGGCAGCGCTTGCGCACGGGTCAGAATGAGCTGATCCTCCTTTGTATAGATATCATTCGTGATCACGTAGATCTCGTAAGAAGTGCGGAGTTGCTTACACAGCACCTCTACGAGCGCCGTCTTGCCTGAACCAACGGGCCCTCCGACTCCAACGCGGAACGGCCCGTGATGACCTCCGTTGATACCGGACTGAGGCACTGGAGTAATAGCTGCAGTCATGACCGA
>JBATYU010001116.1:0-2894 GCA_049674245.1 Bradyrhizobium sp.
GGCGTCCGGCGCTGCGCCAGCCGATAAGCTGGCGGCGATGGCCGCTGCGGCAATGGCAAGCGGTGTGGAGCCGGCCAAAGCGGAGGCTGCGACGGCAACATTGGCTGGCGCGACGGTGACGGGAATCGCGACGGCGATCGCATTCAGCGGCGTCAACACGATCGCGGCCGCACCGTCCTGCTGCGTCGGAGCGGACGGATCGGTCGAGGAGGGAGCGTCGGAAGAGTCCGTTCCGGCGGATTTCGCAGTTCCAGCTTTCGAGGTGCCGGATTTGCCGTCGGATTTGGTGCTGGATTGTGGGCCCGACGGCTGGGACGCGTCGCTGCTGCAGTTGGAATTGACGGCGCTGTTGGAAGCGGTGGTCTGATCGGAGCTCGTGCGGCGATCGCCGGCGTCGCTCGGCGGCGCCTGATCGCTCGAAGAGGTGCTGCGCGAGGGTCTATTGTCGGCAGTTGCCGAGACATCGTCCACTGGCCGCGGCGGCGCGGGCCGATCGGGAGCCGGCAAGGGTGCGGGAACGCTGCTTGCGTCGGCGGCCGTATTGCTGTCGATCAATGCGGCGAAACTCTCGCTCGGCGGCGAGGGGTCGGGCCGCACAGACTTTTGCGGCGCCGTCTGAACCGACAGGCTTGCGGCTAGATCTGAGGTGACGCTGAACACGGGCCGGCCTTTCGCGATGAAACTGCCCTTCAGGTCAGCAAGGACCGGGCCAGCCGCGCCAATTAATAAAACACAATTATTTCAATCACTTATTTGAGTGCATGGCCGCGATCAGGGCGACCGCAGCGCACCCATTTCTGCCTGGCGGCAAGATTTGCCGCTTGGCCCTTGCAAAACCCGCCGCCGTGATTGCCTCACGGAAATACGGCCTATATTAAAGAACAGCACTCAGCCGCCAAATGCCTATTTGATCGTTCAAGGCACGCGATGCCGCCGCGATCGCTTTAATGACCGGAACCATGTTCAACAGTCTGGATCTCGAGGGCCGTCCGCAGGACACAAGGGTTGTCGTCGCCATGTCCGGCGGCGTCGATTCCTCGACGACGGCCGCGCTGTTGAAGTCCGAAGGCTACGACGTCGTCGGCATCACGCTGCAGCTCTACGATCATGGCGACGCCACCCATCGCAAGGGCGCCTGCTGCGCCGGCCAGGACATCCACGATGCGCGCGACGTTGCCGAACGGATCGGGATTGCGCATTACGTGCTGGATTACGAGAGCCGCTTCCGCGAATCCGTGATCGACAATTTTGCCGACAGCTACGCCGCGGGCGAGACGCCGGTGCCGTGTATCGAGTGCAACCGTTCGATCAAGTTCCGCGATCTGCTCAAGACCGCGCGCGAACTCGGCGCCGCAGCCCTTGCGACCGGCCACTATGTCGCATCGCGCGCTCGGGCCGACGGCTCGCGCGCGCTTGTTTGCGCGGCCGATTCCGATCGCGACCAGAGCTATTTCCTGTTTGCGACCACCCGCGAACAACTCGACTATCTGCGCTTTCCGCTCGGCGACATGACCAAGACGCAGACGCGCGAGCTGGCGCGCCGCTTCGGGCTTAGCGTCGCGGACAAGCATGACAGTCAGGACATCTGCTTCGTGCCGACCGGGCGTTACACCGATATCATCTCCCGCTTAAGGCCGAACGCGGTCGAACCCGGCGACATCGTCGATCTCGACGGCCGCATCATCGGGGCGCATCAGGGCATCATTCATTTCACCGTCGGCCAGCGTAAGGGATTGGGCATCGCTGCAACCAGCCCGCTTTATGTCATCCGTCTGGATGCCGCGGGCCGCCGCGTCGTGGTCGGCCCGCGCGACGCCTTGCGGATGGATCGCATCGTGCTGCGCGACGTCAACTGGATCGGCGACGGCAACCTCGATTCCGCTGCCGGTAATGGCCTTGAGATTTTCGTGCGGGTGCGTTCGACCCGCGCGCCGCAGCCGGCATGGCTGCGCGGCGCCGACGGCCATTATGAAGTCGAACTCGTCGCGGGCGAGGAGGGCGTGTCTCCCGGCCAGGCCTGCGTGTTTTACGATACCCCGTCAGGGCAGG
This sequence comes from Bradyrhizobium sp., assembly GCA_049674245.1. GTDB lineage: Bacteria > Pseudomonadota > Alphaproteobacteria > Rhizobiales > Xanthobacteraceae > Bradyrhizobium. The sequence goes on from JBATYU010001116.1 coordinate 2,050, forward strand.
CGCGCGTGCTCGGCGGCGGCTTTATTCAAAGCGCGACTGCGAAGGGCGCCACCGCGAAGGCTCGGACTCTGCCGCTGGTCGAGGCGATGCGCGGATAAAGAATTTCAGGCAGATAATTTTTAAGGCGGGGCATGGCGTCAGATATCGACCGCGACGGGGTCGCAAAGGCTTATGGCCGCTGGGCGCCGGTCTACGATCTCGTATTCGGCAAGGTCTTCGATCACGGCCGTCAATCGACGATTGCGGAAGCCGACAAGATCGGCGGACGGATTCTGGACGTCGGTGTCGGCACCGGATTGTCATTGTCGGATTATTCGCGCGCCACGAAATTGTGCGGCGTCGATATTTCCGAGCCGATGCTGCGCAAGGCGCAGAGCCGCGTGCGTTCGCTCGGATTGAGCAATGTCGAGACCCTCGCGGTAATGGACGCCAGGAACCTGGCGTTTGCGGATTCCGCCTTCGACGCGGTGGTCGCGCAATATGTCATCACCGCGGTGCCCGATCCGGAAGGCGCGCTCGACGATTTCATCCGCGTGCTGAAACCCGGCGGCGAACTGATCCTGGTCAATCACATCGGCGCCGAGCGCGGCCCGCGCCGCGCCTTCGAGTTTGCCTTCGCGCCGTTGGCGCGGCGGCTCGGCTGGCGGCCGGAATTTCCATGGGCACGTTTGGAGAAGTGGGCTGCCAGACACGGCGGCGTCAGCCTGGCCGAGCGCCGCCCGATGCCGCCGATGGGACACTTTTCGCTGATCCGCTACCGCAAATCCTGAAGGCTGCTGTGGAACCTGTGGGCGCGCAAATCGTTTTCGCTGCATGTGGATGAAACGTGCAACCCTTCTCTCATG
>JBATYU010001117.1:0-2706 GCA_049674245.1 Bradyrhizobium sp.
AAGCAATCCACACTTCCTTTGTTGCCCCATGGATTGCTTCGCTTCGCTCGCAATGACGAACTGTGTTAGTTTCCCGGCCTTTGGAGAGCCACACTTAAGATGTCCACGACCGATCCTGCCAGCGCCAGCGCCGCCGATTTGCGCGCGCTCGCTGAACAATCCAACGCCTGGCCGTTCGAACAGGCCAAGGCGATTGTCGCGCGGCTGAAGAGGAATCCGAAGCACGAGGTGCTGTTCGAGACCGGCTACGGGCCGTCGGGCCTGCCGCATATCGGCACTTTTGGCGAGGTCGCCCGCACCACCATGGTGCGCCATGCGTTCCGTGTGCTGACCGAAGACAAGATCAAGACCCGGTTGATCGCGTTCTCTGACGACATGGATGGCTTGCGCAAGGTGCCGGACAACGTGCCGAACAAGGAGCTTTTGGAGAAGCATCTAGGTCAGCCATTGACCAAGGTGCCCGATCCGTTCGGCACCCATGACAGTTTCGGCGCGCACAACAATGCGCGGCTGCGTGCCTTTCTCGATTATTTCGGCTTCGACTACGAATTCGCAAGCTCGACCGACTATTACACCTCGGGCAAGTTCGACACCGCGCTGTTGCGCATGCTGGAGCGGCTGGAAGCTGTGATGGCGATCATGCTGCCCAGCTTGCGCGAAGAGCGCGCGGCGAGCTATTCGCCGTTCCTCCCGATTTGCCCGCGCACCGGCATGGTGCTGTATGTGCCGATTGTGGCCCATGACGTGAAGGCCGGCACGATCTCTTATGTCGATCCCGACACCAAGGAGCCGGTCACGCTGCCGGTGACCGGCGGGCATTGCAAGCTGCAATGGAAGCCGGATTTTGCGATGCGCTGGTTTGCGCTCGGCATCGACTACGAGATGTCCGGCAAGGACCTGATCGATTCAGTGAAACTGGCGGGCAAGATCTGCAACACGCTCGGCGGCACACCGCCGGAGGCTTTCATTTACGAGCTGTTCCTCGACGAGCACGGCCAGAAGATTTCAAAGTCAAAGGGCAACGGGCTCACCATCGACGAATGGCTGCGCTATGCCTCGCCGGAATCGCTGTCGCTGTTCATGTATCGCGAGCCGAAGGCGGCGAAGCGGCTGCACTTCGACGTGATCCCGCGCAATGTCGACGACTATCAGCAGTTCCTGGAGGGCTTTCCGCGCCAGGACGCAAAGCAGCAGCTCGCCAATCCGGTCTGGCACATCCATGCCGGCCATCCGCCGAAGGCCGACATGCCGGTGACGTTCCAGCTGTTGCTGACGCTGGTGTCGTCGTCGAACGCGGAGAATGCCGCGACCTTGTGGGGCTTCATCGCCCGCTATCGCCCGGGCGTCACGCCGCAAACCCATCCCAAGCTCGATGCCATGGTCGGCTACGCCATCAACTACTATCGCGATTTTGTAGCGCCCACGAAAAAATTCCGCGAGCCGGCCGCTGTCGAGCGCGCCGCATTGCAGGATCTGCGCGATGCGCTGTCGCAACTGCCGGCGACCTCGACGGCGGAAGAGATCCAGAACGTGGTCTACGAGATCGGCCGCCGCGAGCCCTTCCTCGATAAAAAGATAGCCAAGGACGGCAAGCCCGGCGTCTCGCTCGACTGGTTCAACATGCTCTATCAGGTCTTGCTCGGCCAGGAGAAAGGCCCGCGCTTCGGCTCCTTCGTCGCGGTCTATGGCATTGCGAATGCGGTCGCCATGATCGACGGTGCGCTGGCAAGGTCGGGATAGACGCGCCCTATCGGCGATCTCCATCAGCGAGGGCATCGCTGGTCGCGCGCAGAAGTGTCAGCAGCGCTCGATTGAGGGGCGTTGGCGTCTGGTATCGCGCGCCGGTTTCCACGATGGCGCCGGTCAATGCCTCGACTTCGAAGGGCCGCCCGGCGAGACGATCGAAATACATCGAGGTGCCGGCGTCGGCGGGATAGGTGAGTAGCGTCGCGAGGATCTGCTTGGCCTCATCGGGAGCAAGCCGCGCCCCGTCGGCGCGGCCGACGGTCGCTGCCTCGTCGAGGATGGCAAGGCAGAGGGCTTTGACATCGTCGCGCCGGAATACCGACTGGCGCTGCAGCGTGAGCGCCGTGATCGGGTTGGCCACGGCATTGATCAAGAGCTTCCGCCAGGCGAGCGTGTTGAAATCGGGGCTGCGAAGGATACGCATCGCGGTGCCGTCGAGAAGTTCGGCGAACGCCCGCCCGTCCGGATCGTCGCGAACGGCAAAGTCATGCTCGCCGGCCCGCCGGTAGCGAACGCGGTCCGGTGCCAGTCGCTCGCCATTGTAATAGACGATCGTCGGGACGACCGTGGCATGCCCGACCAGTGGTGCCAGGCGATTCGCGTGACCGATGCCGTTTTGCAGCACGGCGACGCGCGTCCGTGGGCCGCAGAGCTGCTGCAGCCATGGCGCGCAGGATGGCGTGTCGTGCGCCTTGGCGCACAACAGAACCCAGTCGCACGGCTCTGCTCGGTCGGGATCGGTCAGGGCGCGAATTGGAACCTCGATCGTGCCTTCCGCGCGCTCGACGATGAGCCGCTCGATGGGGCGTCTGAGACAGGAGACGATATCGTGGCGATCGACCGAGCGGAGCAATCCGGCGATGACACCGCCGATGCTGCCGAGGCCGATGACGGCAACGCGCGTTCGTTGTGGACCTTGAGCATTATCGCCTAAGGACATGGGCTTGCAAACCTCCGGGG
>JBATYU010001118.1:0-2261 GCA_049674245.1 Bradyrhizobium sp.
ATGTCGGCGTCATTGCCGGTGTCGAACAAGATTCGTTTTCCGGCGATCTCGACGAGGGCAGAGAAGCCCCAGTCCTTAGTCATCGAAGGATCGGTTCCGAATGCATCGTAGAGAATAGTGATTTGACTTTTGGACTCGGGCGCAGCGGCTGTGACCGGGCCGGCTATCGAGACGAGGCTCAAAATTCCTAGTGCGATGAGAAATGGCGCGCGAAGCTTCATGAGAGTCCCTCCTTACGAACGCACAATCACTGAAATTGGTTTTCGTCGGATAGAGCAGTCAGTTTCAATTTTTTGAAACCACCACTTCACAGTAGGCCCTCTCTTTAGAAGTGTCATCATGGTGCGGCCAACCGGTCCCAGACGACGTTCTTCATGTCAGAACCGCTGACGTATGGATCGGTGTGGTGTTCACCAAATCGCCAAACGGCGTCAAATGTGGCGGCCTTCTTGGTCTGCTTCTGAGTACGCGCGCTAGTCACTAGATCGCCCGCGCCGCCCGCAGTCTTTCGATCTCTTCGGCGCCGTAGCCGAGCGATCCCAATATTTCATTTGTATGCTCGCCGAGATCGGGTGTGGCGGTCCGTATCGCGCGGTCGAAGCCGGTGATCTCGCAGGGCTGGGCGATCAGGTCGATCTCGCCAAGCCGCCAATGCGTGACGGAGCGCTTGATCCGCAACGCCCGCACTTGCGGATCGGCGAAGGCCTCTTTGATGTTGTAGACCGGCCCGCAGGGAAGTCCCGCGGCAACCAGGAGCTCGAACCATTCGCCGGTGGTCTTCGCCCGCAGCGCTTCCGCGATCAGTTCGTTCATCGCCTCCTTGTTTTGTTTGCGCAGCGCGGTCGAGGCAAAGCGCGGATCGGCCGCCATGGTCTCGCGCTCGATCAGCTTGCAGAATTTCGCAAAATTCTTGTTGCTGGTAGCGGCGAGGTTGAGATAGCCGTCGGCGGTGGCAAAAAGCCCCATCGGGGTATTGGTGGGATGGTTGTTGCCTTCCTGCGGCGGAATCTTCTTGTCCATGGTCCAGCGCGTGGCCTGAAAATCCAGGAGCGTGAGGCCGGCCTCGATCAGGGAGGTTTGCACCCAGCGGCCTTGGCCCGAGACCTCGCGATCGAGCAGCGCGATCAGGATGCCCTGCGCCAGGAAGGCGCCCGCCATGATGTCGGTGACGGCGACACCGACCCGGACCGGGCCCTGGCCCGGAATTCCCGTGACCGACATGATGCCGCTCATGCCCTGCGCGATCTGGTCGATCGAGGGCCGCGCGGAATAGGGACCGTACTGGCCGAAGCCGGAAATGCTGCCATAGACGATGCGCGGATTGCGCCTATGGACGGATTCGAAATCGACGCCGAGCCGCTTGGTGACGCCGGGCCGCATGTTTTCGACGATGACGTCCGCCGTCTCCGCCAGCCGCATCAGGATCTCGCGGCCTTCGTCGGTTTTCAGGTTCAGCGTGATGGCGCGCTTGTTGCGATGCAGGTTCTGGAAGTCCGAACCGTCGCGCCGGCCCACCAACTCGCTGGCCTCAGCGTCTTCCGGCGGCGGCTCGATCCGGATCACGTCGGCGCCCCAATCGGCCAGCGCGCGGACGCAGGAGGGGCCGGCACGGGCAAGCGTCAGGTCGATTACCTTGAACCGCGACAATGGCAACCGCGGAGACTGGGTTTGCGGATTGTCGTTACCGGAGGCCTCGACGGGCTTGTGCATGCTGATCGTCCTGACCGTTCATAATCGTCATCCCGGGGCGATGCGTAGCATCGAACCCGGAATCTCGAGATTCTCCGATGTGCAATTGCACATCGTAGTTCGCGCTGACGCGCGCGCCGGAATGACGGCGCAATATTATTTTCCCTTGAACTGGGGTTTTCGCTTTTCCATGAAAGCGCGGCGCCCTTCGCGAAAATCCTCTGAATCCATGCAGGCGATGCCGATCGCTTTGATCGCGTCGATGTCGCGATGGCTCTCGTCCTTCAGCACCTCTGCGATGGTGATCTTGGCGGCTTTGATCGCAAGCGGCGCGTTGCCGGAGATGGTGCGGGCGATCTCCATGGTCGCGTTCCACAGCTCGGTGTCGGGCACCACGCGGTCGACGAGGCCGATCCGCAAGGCTTCCGCGGACTCGATCCGCATGCCCGTATACATGATCAGGCGCGCCCAGGACGGCCCGACCAGCGAGACCAGATGTTTCAAGCCGTCATAGCCATAGGCGATGCCGAGCTTTGCGGCGGGAATGCCATACCGGCTGTCCTCGGCGGCGA
>JBATYU010001119.1:0-1869 GCA_049674245.1 Bradyrhizobium sp.
GGGTCGCCGACGGACCACCGCAGCGGATCAGGGACAAGGGTCAGCAACATCTCCCCGGGGACGAGGCGTGGCTGATCGGCGAACACAGGATGTCGGGAGAAAAGAAATACTATCTCGCCAGCCTGCCGGCGACGACCGACCTGCGCAGCCTGGCGGCGACCATCAAGGCGCGATGGATTTGCGAGCAAGCTCACCAGCAGTTGAAAGAAGAACTCGGTCTCGATCACTTCGAGGGCCGGTCCTGGCAGGGCCTTCACCGCCATGCGCTCATGACGATGATCGCGTACGCCTTCCTGCAGCATCGTCGCCTCGCAGCAACAAGGCGGAAAAAAAAGAAACAACGGGCCCCCGCCTCAGCCAACCTTGCCCGCCGTGCGCCACGCCATCCTCGAGCTCTTCGCTCGACCACCGCCGCAGCGATGCCCGCATTGCCGAAAATCGATTTGCAGCGAGCTGCAGCGTGAGTAATCTGCCAAAGTAGTGCTAGGTTGGTGGCTGCGAGATGGGCCGCTTTTTCTGGTGCCCCGGACGCGGCGCGGTAGCGGTGCGCTGCTGGGCCGGCGCCTTCTTTACTTTGCATGGGGTTGTTTTCGCAATTTTTGGTCCCGGCTCAGCGGTGCAGCGCCGCCCGCGTCCGGGACACGAGACCGTTAATGCTTCGCGCTGCGACGAGGCGATTCAACTCCAAGCCATTATGCTCTAGCGAAGAGCATTTCACGAAGATTGATGGATGCGCGGGTCAAGCCCCGCGTATGACGAAGCACGCGTTGAGGGGCGCTCAGCCCTTATTCCGCCGCCTGTTGCGCGACCGTGGGCTGCGTGCCGGCGACCGTTGCGCGGCGCATGTCGCGCGGTTGCGACTGGTCGTAGCGGCGGACCCGGTGCATGGTCTGGCGGTTGTCCCACATCACGAGGTCATGAAGCCTCCATTTGTGGACGTGGACGAATTCAGCTTTCGTGGCGTGCTCGGTGAGATCGCGCAACAGTAGCCGGGCTTCCGGCACGCTCATGCCGCGGATGGCGCCGGCATGCGACGACAGATACAGCGACTTGCGGCCGTGGACGGGGTGGGTGCGCACCAGGCGCTGCAGCACCGGCTTGAACATCGCCTTTTCTTCCTCGCTGTAATCGAGGAAGCCGAGCGATCCCCGCGAATACATCAGCGAGTGCTCGCAGATCAAATCCTCGATTTCGGCCTTGGTCTCGTCGTCGAGCGCGTCATAGGCCGCGCGCATGTCGGCGAATTCGGTGTTGCCGCCCTTGGGGTTCACCACCCGCGCCGACAGCAGCGAAAATTTTGCCGGGATCGGGCGGAACGATGAGTCGGAATGCCACAGGCAGTTGCCGAGATTGAACAGATGGGCGCGGTGATCCCTGGGCAGCGGCTGGCCGTCCTTGCCGAGATTGGAGACGTCGTTGAGGCCGGAGTCGAGCCGGTATTCCTCCTTCTTGGTGATGTTGCCGCCGCGCGGATTCTCGCGCTCGCCGAAATTCAGCGCGAACGCCAGCTGCTGCTCGTCGGTGATGTCCTGATCGCGGAACAGCAGCACGGCGTATTTGTCCATGCCGGCTTCGATCTCGATCGCTTCCTGCTTTGTCAGCGGTTTGCGCAAATCGAGCCCCGAAACCTCGCCGAAGAAATGCGGGTGCAGCTGCCGGATCGCAATCGCCATGGCGTTTCTCCTGGTCGGAAGAAGGAGCGGTTGCTCCGCTCTATTTTGGCTGAAAAAATTACCCTCCGAAGATGGGATGTCAACGCTTCGGCGCGCATAGCTCGTTTCCTCATGGTTCTCCCGGCGATGCCAACGGGTGGCGCGAATGCGCGCCTGAAAACGCGCTCCTCACCATGAGGGTCTGTCAGTGTTCAGC
>JBATYU010001120.1:0-1856 GCA_049674245.1 Bradyrhizobium sp.
TGCGAAACCGCGCGTCGATGTTCCGCGGAAGGTCGTGGTGATCACGGTTTCACCAACTTCGGCCGGGCGTGATGTCACAGCGTGCAGACTATAGTCACACATCGGATTGCTCCTCGTTCGAGATAGCCAACCCCTGCCTCTGCATTCATCTTAGCATAAAGAGGCTCGGGCCTCTATCAGAGTGGACAACAGCTTACGAGCGTTTGCCTGCTTGTGGGCAATTCTGCGACTCCTGCCCCGCGCGCCCGATCACAAATCCGTTTGCGGTGTCCGACCGAAGGCGCGCGCCTGGGATCACGGCTCTGGGCGGGGCGCCGGGATCGATCCAAAGGCCGATCGCCGCCCTCGGATCAAATCCGAGGGCGCAGCACCACTTGGCGCGATCAGTACTTCCGGTACAGCCCGATCAGCTTGCCCTGAATCTTGACCCGGTTCGGCGGCAGGATCCGGACCTCGTAGGAGGTGTTGGCCGGTTCCAGCGCGATCGAGGCACCGCGGCGGCGGAAGCGTTTTAGCGTCGCCTCCTCTTCGTCGATCAGCGCGACCACGATGTCGCCGGTCTCCGCGGTCTCGTTGCGCTGGATCAGCGCCATGTCGCCATCGAGGATGCCGGCATCGACCATGGAGTCGCCCCGCACCTCGAGCGCGTAATGCTCGCCGGAGCCAAGCATGTCGGGCGGCACGCTGATGGTGTGGCTGCGGGTCTGCAAGGCTTCGATCGGCGTACCCGCGGCGATGCGGCCCATCACCGGCACCGCGACCGGACGTTCGCTATCTTCAGTGCCCGCGCCACCCGCCCGAACCTTGCCGAGATTGCCTTCGATGACACTGGGCGTGAATCCGCGGCGGCTGTTGCCGCTGCTGCCGCCGGCGGAAAGCTCGGGCAGCTTGATCACCTCGATGGCGCGGGCGCGATTGGGCAGGCGGCGAATGAAGCCGCGTTCCTCCAGAGCCGTGATGAGGCGGTGAATGCCCGACTTCGAGCGGAGGTCGAGCGCATCCTTCATCTCGTCGAAGGAGGGCGGTACGCCGGCCTCTTTCAGCCGTTCATTGATGAAACGCAGAAGTTCGTATTGTTTGCGCGTGAGCATCTCAAGCAGTCCCCCGGTTTTAATGGTGCCGTTGATTCCGAGACATGTTCATTCCAAGAACTTCATTCCAAGAACAACGGGGAGCAGAACTCCCATTTCCAGACATCAGTTGACATCAGCGCTCGAAACAAATCATGAACGGACACTATATGTTCGATATGTGTTCCGCAACCACTTAATTTCAGGTGAACAGAACCAGCTTTGCCGGGGCCGGCCCCGATCAGCGCCTCAGCCGGGCAGCCGCAGGATGTCGCAAGGCGAGCCGGCCCCGGCCGCCGGCGCAAACGGCGCGCGTATCACTAATGCCCGTGCCGCAGCGAGATTCCCAAGCAGCGAACTATCCTGATGATTGACCGGCGTGGCCATCAGCGCGCCGTCGGCGCGCTCCTCAAGCCGCGCCCGCAGGTAATCCTCGCGCTCATCATTGGCGACCACATCGCGGCCGAGCAGGGCGGTCTCGCGCACATGATGGATGCTCGCGCGGCCCGAGAGCGCGCGAATCAGCGGCACCAGAAACAGGAAGGCGCAGACATAGGCCGACACCGGATTGCCCGGCAGGCCGATCACCCGCATGCCCGCGAGCCGTCCGTGCATCATCGGCTTGCCCGGCCGCATCGCGATCCGCCAGAACGCGATGGCGACGCCTTCGGCTTCCAGCGAGCGCTTGACGAGGTCATGGTCGCCGACCGAGGCGCCGCCGGTCGTGATCAGGATGTCGGCGCCGGCGTCGCGGGCGCGGCGGATGCCGTCGGTGGTGGCATCCAC
>JBATYU010001121.1:0-3106 GCA_049674245.1 Bradyrhizobium sp.
AGTACGAGCGGTTCATGAAGATGGTCCCCGTGGTTGAGCAGGAGATGATCGTCAACAACGGCATCATCCTGCGCAAGTACTTTCTTGATGTCAGCCGGGACGAGCAGCGACGCCGGTTCGAGGCCAGGATCAACGACCCGTTGAAGCACTGGAAGCTGAGCCCGATGGACACTGAATCGGTGCGGCGCTGGTGGGACTACACGGCGGCCTACCAGCGCATGATCGAGGCCACCCACACACCATGGGCGCCATGGCACATCGTACCGGCGGACGACAAGCGTCGCGCTCGGCTGAACCTAATCCGGCATCTGCTCGACAGCATTCCCTACAAGAAGGTCAAAATAGACCTCCCGAATATCCCAAAGGCGCAGCCGCGGCCCAAGGATGCTACCGACGGTCTACGCGCAGGCAAGCCGATTCCCAGCCATTACTGATGTTGGAGCGTGTTGTGCCTGTCTGGCGTAGAGGCAGAAAAACGCCGCCGAGCAGCTGGGAGACCACATCAATCCGTCCACCCGCCGTATTGATCTGCCGGCGGCATCGGGCGTCGACTATCGCTCTGATCTTGTCGATGTCGGTCGGATCGACGGCGCCCTGAAGCAACTGCCGTTCCTGCGCGTGCTGCCGGCGCCAGTCGACCGTCATGAGAAAAGTGCCCCATGGCATTCCCGGATCGATGAAGTCGCCGAGCGTGAAGTCGTCGAAGCGCTGAAGCACCTCGCGAACGTCGCGGGCCCTGGTGACGACAAGGAGCTTCTTGACGATGAATACCGGCCGAAAGCGTCGTAGGAGGCCGAAACCGAATTTAAAGAGCCAAAGATGACAGAGAAAAAAGCACGACACTCGATAAATGAGCATGTGCGAGGCGAGGTGTATTGATTGGATGAAGTGTCCTACCGAACGGGCTAATGGCGAATAGCGATCCCGCGACCCGCATTGCATCAGCGGTTTGGGAATGTTGGAGGCCATCGACACACCCCCTCAAACTCGGCTGCACGGTAGCGTACCTTGCCTATGCTACCCGGCTGAACACTCTCTGCTTCCAAATACCCGCATAAATTGATCCGAGCGGCTCGCCCGGCTTCGATCGGGCTACAATCAAAGCGTCCTAAATTCCATTTGGCAATTATTAGCTCTGCCCGCTTGTTTATTTTGTGAACTGGCTCACAGGTCGCCGGCAAAACCCGCCAACTGCTTCGCGGCCCTTCTTGCATCTGGGACAATGCATTCCGCCTCGCGCCTTTCCTAAGAGTCAGGATAGTTGGCCAAGCACTCTGCAGCCGCGCGCGCCCCCTAATTTGGACGATAGCTGGCCCGTAGGGCTTTGGAGGGTGCGGCGAGCACCCGGAGGGCAGTCGGCGGACCGGTTTACGGGTCTGCCGCCACCGGTCTCCCAAACAGGTCCTAAAGGCCGCCAAAGATTGCCCCACTGTCCCCTCTTTGGAGCCTTGTCCGCCTGGGCCCTTTGGACTGCTCGGGAAACGCGGAGAAGGTTCGATCCCAGGTCCTCTCCCTCCGCCACTCCCTTCCAACCCCCGCTGGAGTCTGGGGTGCAATAATCCCAAAATTCCGGCAGTTTCGCGCTAGTTTGCGCTTCGGAGAATTTCAGAGAACGAGCCAAACAGCTGTCAGGAGGGCTTGGAGAATGGATTTTTCTCCAAAGGCTTTGTACCAGCTCAAGCGGTATCGTCGCCGATTTCGTAATTCCGCCAATAGCCTTGGCCTTCGTCATTTCGAATCCCTCTAGCTCAACCGAGAAGATCAGGACCGCAAAACTGAAGTCTTGTAATCGGAAAATTTGCCAGTTCGATACCTATCGCCCCAGCCAACCATTTTTGTTTTTAGAGAATTTCCTTCTTGGCGTGAGAAAACCCCGCCAAATGCGGGCTTCTTTCTCTACGGGCCGTCTCCAGAGACGGGCAGTTCGAACCTTTTGAGCGGAAAATTCCCGAAAGTCTCCGGTCGTGACAACGAAAATTCCCGTTTCCCGGAGACTCGGTCTGGAGACCGGGGGATAAAACCACTGCCTGGCTCGCGGCAGTGGGAAAGGGAGTAAAGACTGGGCGCAGCGCGCCACGCTACCCGTTCTTCATTCCCGTAATTGAGGCGCTAACAGCGCGTGGATCGCGGTTTGGCCAGCGCCCGCTTTCGACCTGCGCGAGGAAATCGCCGACGATCCGGTTGTATTCATCCGGCTCTTCGATATTGATCGCGTGGCCCGCGTTCGGCATCACCGCGAGCGCCGCCGACGGGATGCTCTGCTTCATAAGGATGCCCGGCAAAAGGCACGGCCAATCTTCATCACCGGTGATGATGAGTGTCGGCACGCGGATGCGCCGCATTTCCTCGACCAGCGTATAAAGCGATGGCCGCTCCTTCTGCACGCCCTGCTGCGTGTTTGCCGATCCCACGGCAGAATGTTCGGCCAACATTCTCTTGAACTCGGCGTGGCCGCGCGGGTCCTTGTTTTCATACTGAACGCGTGTCGGTCCGTAGGCATAACGTTCGGCAAAGGCTGGCATGCCTTCGGTCCTTATCATGCTCGCGATCACGTCGGCTTCGGCCCGGAAGGTCTCGCGCTTGTCGAGTTCGGCGCCATAACCGCAGCCGCCGATGCATAGCGATCGCGCCCGCTGCGGATGACGCAGACCGAAATGCAGAGTTGCGAAGCCGCCCATCGAAAGTCCGACGATATGCGCCTGCCGTTCGCCGATGTGATCGAGTACGGCGACGATATCGTCGGCGGCGCGGGCCTGCGAATAGGAGAAGACATGCTCCGGCACGTCGGACGGCGGGAAGCCGCGCGCATTGAAGGCTATGGTGCGATAACGCTTGCCGAAATGGCGCATCTGCGGCTCGTAGCTGCGCAAATCGCCGGCAAATTCATGAACCAAGATCACGGCACGGCCCGACCCTGTTTCCTCGAAATACAGGCGCACCCCTTCATCCGTCGTGGCGTAAGGCATGTTGGTCTCCCGAATCCGGCTGTAATCTATAACTGTTCTAGGATACGGCCTCTTTCATTCCAAACTGAGCATACGATGTCGCCGATTGGCACGTTTGAGGCATGCCCATCGGCACTGGGGATGTCCGTTCATAGGGGGTG
>JBATYU010001122.1:0-7715 GCA_049674245.1 Bradyrhizobium sp.
CCGCAAATTCATGTTCATTCGCGATGCCACGAGCCTGTTTGACATGCGGCAATATTCGCTGATGCACTTCTACAGCATCTTCGACAATCCGCTCACTATGAATTCGATCTACAACGCGGTCGAGGTCGGCATCATCACGGCGATCGTCGGCGGCGCGCTGGCGTTCGCGATCGGCTATACCATTCATCGCACCCGCCTCGGTGGCCGCCGCGCCATCGACCTGATCTCGACCGTGCCGGTCGCCATTCCCGGTCTGGTGATCGGCGTCGCCTATCTGTGGGCGTGGATCGGCATCCCCGGCGGGCTCTACGGCACCATCTGGATTCTGGCGCTGGCGTTCATCGCGCGCTTCATGCCGGATACGGTGAAGGCGCTGTCGACCTCGTTCCTGCAAATCCATCGTGAGCTGGAGGAGGCGGCCTGGGTCTGCGGCAAGGGCGTGCTCGGCACCGTCGGCACCATCGTATTGCCCTTGGCGCGGCCGGGCGTGATCGCCTCCATGACCCTGTTGTTCGTGCTGTCGATCCGCGAACTCGGCTCGTCGCTGTTTCTCTACACCAGCAACACCATGGTGATGTCGGTGCTGCTGCTCGATTATTACGAAGGCGGCAATATCGGAAAGACCGCGGCGTTCAGCCTAGTGCAGACAGTGCTGCTTGGCGTCCTGATCGGCGGCGCCAACTGGCTGGCCCGAAGTGCCTCGCAGGGCAGCATCGCGCAACGGATAAGATAGAACAGGCAAAAGGGAGGGAAGCCATGAACAGGAAACTCGCAGCGGCGGCGGCCGCTATCGCCAGCCTCGGCCTTGCGCTCGGCGCGGGGCCTGCGCAGGCGGAAGAGAACTTCGGTTCGCCCGAGTTGATCGCGGCGGCGAAAGCGGAGGGCAAGCTCGTCCTCTACACCGCGAACTACGCCGAGGTCGAGCAGGACGTCATCAAGCAATTCAACAAGCATTTTCCGGAGATCAAGATCGAGATGGTGCGCGCGCCGGGCGGCCAGTTGATCACGCGGGTCAGGACCGAAGCTGCCGCCGGCAAGCTGATCGCCGACATCGTCGATCATTCCGACCGCGCGCTGATGCTGCCGCTGGCCGACCTGTTCCAGGATTACGCGCCGCCGAATGCCGCCGACTACGATCCCGCATCGCTGGTGTCGCCAAAGTTCTGGCCGCGTGCCACGCTGGTGTGGTCGATCGCCTACAACACCGAACTGGTGAAGGATCCGCCAAAAACCTGGATGGATCTGACCAAGCCGCAATACGACAAGCTGATCGGCCAGGTGTTCGCGCAATCCGGCGGCACCACCTGGACCCGCATCATGTTCGAGCGCCAGGTGCTGGGCGAGGATTATTGGGCGAAGCAGGCTTCGACCCATCCGGTCCTTTATCCGTCGGGCGCGCCGATGTCGGATGCGCTGGTGCGCGGCGAGATCGGGATGGGGCCGCTACTCTATAACGCGGTCTATCCGAAGCAGAAGGAAGGTGCGCCGTTGAAGATGATTTTCCCGCCCGAGGGCGTGCCGGCCAATCCCTATGCGACGGGGATTCCGAAGACCGCGGCGCATCCCAATGCCGCAAAACTGTATCTCAACTGGTGCCTGTCGAAGGAAGGCCAGACCTTCATGATCAAGGAGCAGGGCAACCTCACATCCTTGAAGGTGTCGCCGGCCTATCCCGAAGGGTTTGATCCCAAGGTGGTCAAGGTCTGGTATCCGAATTTCGATCAGTATGTGAAGCTGCATGCCGATTGGGTCGCCGATTGGGACAAGATCTTCGGTTATCGCCAGTGACCGGTGCACTCGGGGGGCGGTGACAGCATGACGACCACGCTGGAGGTCAACGGCCTGCGCAAGCAGTTTGCGATCGGCCGGCCGGCGCTCGACGGCGTGAGCTTTGCGGTGCCGGCGGGCGAGATCGTCGTGCTGCTCGGGCCGTCCGGTTGCGGCAAGACCACCACGTTGCGCTGCGTCGCCGGCCTCGAACACCCGACGTCAGGCGAGATCAGCATTGCCGGCCGGCTGGTATCGTCGCCGCAGCGCGACATCATGGTGCCGCCGCGCTCGCGCGAACTCGGCATGGTGTTTCAGTCCTATGCGGTATGGCCGCACATGACGGTGCGGCAGAATGTGGTCTATCCCCTGAAACACCGGAGGATCGCGCGCGGTGAGGCCAGGCGCAAAGTCGATGAGGTGCTCGAACTGGTCGGGTTGTCGGAATATGCCGAGCGGCCGGTGGTCGCGCTGTCGGGCGGCCAGATGCAGCGCGTGGCGCTGGCGCGCAGCATCGTCTACCGCCCAAAATTGTTGCTGCTCGACGAACCATTGTCGAACCTCGATGCCAAATTGCGCTTGCGGCTGCGCGACGACTTGCGCCTCATCCTGAAGCAGACCGGCATGACCGCGCTTTACGTTACCCACGACCAGGCCGAGGCGGTCGTGCTCGGCGACCGCATCGGCGTGATGCGCGACGGCAAGCTGTTGCAAATCGGCACGCCGGACCAGATCTACAACCGGCCGGCCGATCTGTTCGTCGCCAATTTCACCGGCGCCACCAACGAGCTGCCAGGCACGCTGGTTCAGTGCAACGGCGAATTCGGCGTGGTCGATTTCGGCGGCGGACGGCGCGCCGAGGCGGCGCTGCTGCATCCGCTGGCCTCGGGTGAAAAGGTACGGATTGCGCTCAGGCCGGAGAACATCGCGATCGGCCAAGGGATCGGCCAAGGGATCGGCCAAGCGAACGGCGCCAATTCGTTCACCGCGCGCGTGGTCGATCGCCGCTATCAGGGCACGCAGACCGTCTATGACATTGAGTTGTTCGGCCACCGGCTGGAGGTGCTCGAACTCGGCACCGCCGCGCGTCATCAGGTCGGCGTCGACACGCCGATTTGCCTGCCGCGGGAAGCCTGCTGGGCCTATCGCGACTCTGGGCCGTCGTCGCACGATTAGCGCGTTTCCCTGTTCGGCGGCCTCGCTCGTGGAAATCCTGAAATCGGATGGCGCGACCGCACCGGCGGTGTAGACTTATTGCGGTGTGAGGAGGACGGCATGGCCCAATTGAGCAGCAGCGAAGTACCTCTGGAGACTCCGAAAGACGCCTCGGCATCCGTGGTCGTGCAGCACGCGGCGATGCTCAAGGCGCTGCCGTTTTCGGATAACAGCGACTTCGACGATGCCGCGCGCGGTTTTCTCGGGTCAATCGAGAATGCCAAGATCGTGTCGGCGTCGGGCAGGGTGGTCTGGAGCCTCGAGCCGTACGGCTTCCTGTCCAGCGAAGTCGCGCCGCCAACGGTGAACCCGAGCCTGTGGCGTCAGTCGCGCCTCAACATGAGCCACGGATTGTTCGAGGTCGTCCCGGGAGTCTACCAGGTGCGCGGGCTCGACATCGCCAACATGACGCTGATCGAGGGCAATAGCGGCGTCATCGTCGTGGACACGCTGACCTCGATCGAGGGCGCCCGCGCGGCGATGGAGCTTTATTACAAGCATCGCGGCAAGCGCCCGGTCGCCGCCGTCATCTTCAGCCACACCCACACCGACCATTGGGGCGGCGCGCGGGGCGTGCTCGATGACGAGATGCTCGCAAGCGGCAAGGTTCCGATCATCGCGCCCAATCTGTTCATGGAGCATGCGGTTTCCGAAAACATCATCGCGGGGCCGGCGATGCTGCGGCGGGCGCAATATCAGTTCGGGCCTTTCCTCGCCAAGGGCCCGCGCGGGCAGGTCGACAACGGGTTGGGCAAGTCGATGGCGGCGGGTTCGGTCGCGCTGGTGCGTCCGACCGACCTGATCATGGCGACCGGCGACGAGCGCACCATCGATGGGGTCGAATTCGAATTCCAGATGGCGCCGAACTCCGAGGCGCCGGCGGAAATGCATTTCTTCGTCCCGCGTCACAAGCTGTTAAACCTGGCCGAAAACTGCACGCATAATTTCCACAATCTGCTGCCGTTCCGCGGCGCCGATGTGCGCGATGCGCTGGCGTGGTCGAAATATCTCGGCGAGGCGTTGCGGATGTGGGGCGGAAGAGCAGACGCGATGTGCGGCCAGCACCACTGGCCGGTCTGGGGCAAAGCGAGCATCGACACCATGATCCGCCAGCAGCGCGACCTCTATAAATTCGCGCACGACCAGACCATCCGCCTGATGAACCACGGGCTGACGGCCGCCGAGATCGCCGAGACCATCCGCCTGCCGGCAAGCCTTGAAGGCGCCTGGCACGCACGCGGTTACTACGGCCATATCCGGCATAATGTGAAAGCGATCTACCAAAAGTATCTCGGCTGGTACGACGCCAATCCCGCCAATCTCGATTCCCTGCCGCCGGTCGAGTCCGGCAAGAAATACGTCGAATATATGGGCGGCGCCGACGCGATCCTGGCGCGGGCCGAAAAGGATTTTGCCAAGGGCGAGTTTCGCTTTGTGGCCCAGGCCTTGAGCCATCTGGTATTCGCCGAACCCGGCCATCAGGCGGCGCGCGCGATGCTCGCCGATACCTTCGAGCAGCTCGGTTATGCCGCCGAGAGTTCGACCTGGCGCAATGCCTATCTGTTCGGCGCGCAGGAGCTACGGCAGGGTATGCCGGGGACGCAGCCGCGGCCGCCGATGCCGCGCGAGACGCTGGCGGCGCTGCGCACCGGACAGCTGTGGGATGTGCTCGGCGTGCGGCTCAACGGTCCTAGCGCCGAGGGCAAGCATATCGTGCTGAACTGGAATTTTACCGACACCCGCGAGACCTTCGCGCTCACGCTGGAGAACTGCGCGCTGACCTATGCCGAAGGTGTGCAGGCGGACAACGCGGACGCGAGCTTTACGCTTGAGCGCGGCACGCTGGACGAGGTGATCGCGAGGCAGATCAGCTTTCCGGAAGCGATGGGCAGTGGCAAGATCAAGACCAGCGGCAATCCGATGCGGCTCGCCGAATTGATCGGCTTGCTCGACGAATTCCCGCGCATGTTCGAAATCGTCGAGCCGAAGCGGACGGCGGTGACATAAACCGTCATTCCGGGGCGATGCGAAGCATCGAACTACGATGTGCAATTGCACATCGTAGAATCTCGAGATTCCGGGTCTGGTCCTTCGGACCATCCCGGAATGACGAACTGACCCGCCCCACCACCTACTCCGCCGCGCGCAATGGGGTCGATGGCGGGTGCAACGCCGCGTTCAGTTGCCTCGCATAGATCTCTTGCCACGGACTGTTGTCATTGCTGACGAAGTAGCCGCTGCGCGCGCCGCGAAACACTTCCGCGTCCGCGACACCGGGCGGCAACACATTCTCGTCGCGTAACGCGCGAGCCGCCATCAACAGGCGCCGGCGTGTGCGCGTGATCATCTGATCCGATGGCGCGAGATGCTCGAATTCGTGGTCGGTGATCGGTCCCATGCTCTCGGTGATCGCCTGATCCTGCAGGTGAATGCCGTCGATCCCGCTGTAGATCGCGTTGCTGCGCTGGGCGGCGCGGTCGAGCCCCCAATCGTTGCTTGGGTTTGCGGCAAGCTGAAATCGCCCGAGCCAATCCGTGGTGTTCGGTAGAAACTTGTTGCCGCGACCGGTGCCGCCGATCGGCCTGCCGTCCTTGAAGGCGGGCTGCGGCTGCGTCAGCGCCGACACCCCGCGCTTCCAGCGCAGGAAGCAGAACATGGTGTGGCCGTCGTCGAGCGGCACCCAGGCGCGCGCATGCACGTGGCTGCCGAACTCGCCGTTTGGGGCCTGGCTCCAGAACGGAAACAGGAAGTTGGCGAAGCGCCAGTAAGTGCTGTCCGCCCCCGCCGCGCGGTAGCCTGCGTACTGCGTGCCCCAGGGGGCATCGGCGATATGGTACTCGGGCGCCCGGTTGGTGATGGTGTGGTAGACCGGATCGTCCTCGGGCACGTCGTCCGGGTCGACGTGGCCAGCGTGCAGGAAACCGAAATGCGAGGTATCGATCTCGCCTTCGAGTGCCTGCAAATAGTTGCATTCGCGCTGGATGAAGGTGACGCTGACTTCGTCGTCGGGAACGTCAAGGATTTCGAACGCCGGCAGCGGCGGTACCTTGACCGGCTCCTTGGCGCTCGATCCCATATAGACCCAGACCACGCCGGCACGCTCGACGGCCGGGTAGGCTTTGGCCTTCACCTTGTGCTTGAAATCCTGGTGCGGCGGCACGCTCGCCATGTCGATGCAGTTGCCGGCCACGTCGTATTTCCAGCCGTGATAGATGCAGCGGATTCCGCCTTGCTCGTTGCGTCCGAGGAACAGCGAGGCGCAGCGGTGCGGGCAGCGATGGTCCATCACGCCGACGCGGCCTGCGCTGTCACGAAACGCGATCAGCTTCTCCCCCAGCAGCATCAGGCGGATTGGCGCCCCGTCGCGCTCAAGCTCAGCGGATTGCGCGGCGGGAATCCAGTACTGCCGCATCAACTCACCCATCACCGTTCCGGGGCCGACTTGCGTGAGTTCCCTTCCTTCCACAGCAGTTGTCATCGTAGCCTCCCGATGCGGCCGTGCCGCCGCTCATTGGATACTATGTTATCACGGAAAGCGGTCGCTGGGGGAGACGGACGTTGATCGACACCCGTCAGTCGGCCCTGAGGTTGGCCGTTCGGACCACCTTGCCCCACTTCTCGGTTTCTTCAGTGATATGCTTTGCGAAATCGGACGGTGAGCCGACAAATACCGCGGCGCCGAGTTCGGCAAGTCGCGCCTTCAGCTTTGGATCGGCGAGGCCCGCATTGATCACCTGATTGAGCTTGTCGACGATCTCGACGGGTGTTTTGCCGGGCGCGCCAATGCCAAACCAGCCACTTGCCGCGTAGCCAGGCACGAACTCTCCAACGGTCGGAAGATCGGGCAGCACTTCCGAGCGAGCCGCCGTGGTCACGGCCAGCGCACGAAGCTTGCCGGCTCTGACGTATTCGATCGAGGAGGACAGCGGGCTGAACATCATCTGCACCTGGCCGGCGAGCAGATCTGTTAGTGCCGGCGGTGAACCACGGTAAGGCACGTGCACCATGTCGACACCGGCCATGATCTTGAACAACTCGCCGGCCATGTGCGGTCCGGTTCCGTTGCCGGGCGAGGCCATGTTAAGCTTGCCTGGATTGGCCTTGGCGTAGGCGATGAATTCGGCGACCGTCTTCGCCGGGAACGACGGATGGACCTCCATGCCGTAGTTCTCGTGGCTGATGCTCGCGACCGGCGCGATGTCACGGATAAAATCGTATTTGAGCTTTTGGTAGAGCGTCGCGTTGACGGCGTTCGATATGTTGATCAAGAGCAGCGTGTAGCCATCGGCGGGCGCGTCCACCACGGCCTCGGTGGCGATATTGCCGCCGGCACCGGGCCGGTTCTCGACGATGAACTGCTGGCCGAGCCGCTCAGACAGCCATTGCGCCAGCAGGCGCGCGGCGATGTCGGGCGCGCCGCCGGCGGCGAAACCAACGACAATGCGTACCGGATGGGCCGGATAGGTCTGCGCGTTTGCCACGCGCGAGATGGCTGGAAGACCGAGCGCCATCGCAGCAAGATGCAAGAACTGGCGGCGAGGAAGTTTCATCGCAATCTCTCCGTGGGATTCCGTCACCCTCTGAGATACTTCGATAAATACCGTAGCATTTCTATCGCAAGAGCGGCCAAGATCTCGAGGTTCTCACAGCAAGGCCGAAAGCCACCGATGTCTACTTCCGAAGAAAACAAGCAGTTCGTGCTCACAGCGTATCGAACATTCGCCACCAGAGAT
>JBATYU010001123.1:0-3596 GCA_049674245.1 Bradyrhizobium sp.
TGTCGAAAAAAATCACCAGTGATTTCTTATCGCCTTCGGCCCCGCTATAAATGACATTCACATAGGGAACAAAGTTTATCGGCTTCGAGCGCATTCTGGAGAATTCATATTCCCATGATTCGTTGCCCGCTGTCGGTGAAGGAGCTCTTCATGGGATCGCCATACAGCTGGCGCACCTGCGTTTGAGTGGTTCTCCCTTTGACCAGTTGCTCGGATACGGTTTGAAGCGAGGCGTCGGCGATGCTTTCATTGCCGCTGCTCGCGCACCCGCTCAGCAATGCAGATGAAAGCCCGGCTACTAAACAGATACGCCACGCCATGATACCCCCCGATACACAATGATGGCCGAATAAGACTCCCCTTCTGGGCCGAACGGCGGCAGTCAATGACATTGGGTGGAGGCCAACGGATGATTGCGGATAACTGTTGCCGAAGGTCCTCAAACCGACCGTTGGTGGCGGTTGCTGCGCGGCGAAACGGTCGGTGTGGGTCATTCGCGACCGGGTCGAGCTGGCAGGAAATCCGGCCATGTCAGCGGACGTGATTTCAGAGTCCTTGCGAGTCCACGCCCTGGTGTCCTTTCGAACCCGAAGTTGGCAAAGCAAAGGTGTGCCGCAAGGTATGGCGAACTTTGGATTCGGGACGCTAGTTTCGATACTGGTCGAGGAACATGCGCAGCGAATCGTGCGGGCTTTCGACGTCGGAAATCAGCCAACCCTCTCGTCCGTTCACCAGGATGAAATTCAGGGTGACGGCGCGGCCATGATTGTCGAAGGCGGCCGCGACATAGGTCTTGTCGAATTGCCGGCGGATGATGGAGATCGAGACGGCGCCGAGTTTCCAGCTCGGGCTTTGCACCAGGAAATCGTAGGGTTCGTTTCTGAGCGAACTCCACGCCTTGCGCAGGCTCGGATCGAAGAATTGCGCGGCGGTGGCCGCATCGCGCGGCAGCCCGTGCGAAAAATCCGACGAGCCCTTGCCGTAATAGCCGTAGACGTTGCGAACCAGCGATTCCGGCGAACGAAATCCGGCCTCGGCCGCGGAAATACCGAGACCGACCAGAAAAACCAGAAGTGCGCCTGATATCTTTGGCACCACCAATTCGCTATTATTTACATCCCTGTTTATCATATCAGCGTCGCGAGTTTAGCGCGGCCGATGGACGGCGAAAAACCACATGCGTGAATTGTTCGAAGAAGGGGCGGGGCCATCGCCGCTCGATCCGGAAGAGGCGGTGCGGCGCCAGTCGCGCAGGCCGCCGCGCAAGCGGTTTTACGCTCACGCCGATGTGCTCGAAACCGACGGCGGCTTTGCCGTTACGCTCGACGGCAAGCCGATCCGCACGCCGTCGGGCCGTCAAGTGGTCGTGCCGGTCAAGGCGATCGCCGAGGCGGTCGCGGCGGAATGGCAAGCGCAGCAGGAAACCATCGATCCCCTGACCATGCCGCTGACGCGCTTTGCCAACAGCGTGGTTCAATCCGTGGTCGATCGGGCCGATCTCGTGGCCGACGACGTCGCAAGATATCTGCGATCCGATCTTCTGTTCTACCGCGCCGGGCACCCAGAGGCGCTGGTGGCGCGCGAGGCCGAGCATTGGGATCCCGTGCTGTTCTGGGCCGCCGACGCGCTTCGAGCCCGTTTCATCCTGGCCGAAGGCATCATGCATGTGCGCCAGCCTGATTCCGCAGTAGCGGCCGCGCGCGCGGCATTCCCGGATAATCCCTGGTCGATCGCGGCCTTGCATGTGGTGACGACGCTGACGGGATCAGCGCTGCTCGCGCTCGCCCTTCTGCACGGCGTGCGAGAGCCCGATCAGGTATGGGCGGCCGCCCATGTCGATGAGGACTGGAACGCCGAGAAATGGGGCGTGGACGAGGAAGCCGCCGCCCACCGCGCCGCGCGATTGGTCGATTTTGAAGCCGCGGCCTTTATTCTGAGCGCTCTCTCGCCACTGTGATGTTTTGGCACGCGATCGGACGCAAAACCGGTTCCCACCCCCGGGTCAAGCCCAAGGGCATGCTTTTGCTGATCGCGCGCGCCGGTTAACGAGAGGTTTACGGACGCTGGGCTAGCGTTGGCGGCTTGAACCGAGCCCTTGCAACATGGCCGTTACCGTCAACCCGACGCTCCCCGTGATCGCCGCGACCCCAGCTGCGGCGACGCCGGGGCTCGCGTTGCAGCTGGGGACGGTGGTCAGTGCGCAGGTCCTCAACGTGCTTGCCGAAAATCTCGTCCAGATCGCCATCGCCGGTCTTACGATCGATGTGCTCTCCGAAGTGCCGCTGCAGGCCGGCCAGAACCTTAAGCTTGCGGTATCGCAGACGGAAAGCGGCATCAGGCTCGCGATCGTGCCACCGGGTTCGCAAGCCCCGCCTGGCGCGTCGGTTGACACGGCCGCGCTGACGCCCAATGCGCCGCTCGCCGCGCCGGTCACTGCTTCGGCCAATCCTCCATCTGCGGTTAATCAGCTGACCCCGCCTGAACGCGCCGCGGTCGCGGTGGCGACGGAGACCGCGGTCACCCAGCAGGGCAGCCAGGCGCCGTTGTTTGCCAATCTCGGCGCGCTGGCTCAGTCGAACAGCCTGCCGGCGCCGTTGCAGCAGGCTGTAGCCCAAGTGCTGGCGCAGCGCACCAGTCTCTCCCCAAACCTCGATGGCAACGACATCCAAAGCGGCTTCCAGAAGTCCGGATTGTTTTTGGAGGCTTCGCTGGCGTCGGGATCGGTTTCGCAGGCCACGGGCATTCCCGATCTGAAGGCGGCGCTGATCGTGCTCCGGCAGACGCTCGTGACCTCGCTCGGTGCGACCGAAAGCCCGGTGCCGACCACGGCGCAGCCGGCGGTGCCGGGCGCTCCGGCCACCCCCGTGAGCGAAGCTGCTTCCGCGCAGACGCAGATAACTCAGCAAGCGCCGCCGCTGGCGCCGTCTTCTCCAGAGATCGACGTGCAGGAAATCCTGCTGCCGCAGGCGCGCCTTCCGCTTGCCGCTGAGACACTCGACACCGGGCGCGCGGAGCGGATCGTGCTGACTGGGGCGTTGCTCACGACAGAACCGCGTTCGGCGACACCAGGCGCGGTGCTCAATCTGTTGCAGGAGGCGCTGCAGGAAAATCCGCCCGCGCCCGACAACGCGTCATCGGCAACGGTCACGTTGCCGGATGGACGCAGCGAGGAAGCGATCGTCCGCACCAATACACCGCCGCCGCCATTTCGAGGCAGCCTGCCAACGGCGCAGCCGGTTGCCGCGCCGTCGATCGCGCCCCATGCACCGCTCGCGGCGACGGCGCGACATTTGCTCGAAAACACCGATGCCGCGATCGCGCGCCAGACGCTGTTGCAGGTGGCATCGTTGCCCGATCGCGCCGGCGCCGGAGACACCCGCCTCGATCCGTCCGCGCCGCGATGGAGTTTTGAAATTCCGTTTGCGACGCCGCAGGGGACGGCGGTGGCACAATTCGAAATCTCGCGTGACGGCGGCGGCAACGAGGCTGACACGGCCAAGCGGGTCTGGCGGGCGCGCTTCTCACTCGACGTCGAACCGGCCGGTCCGGTCCATGCGCTGATCTCGCTCACCGGTGAACGGACGTCGGTGCGGATG
>JBATYU010001124.1:0-3389 GCA_049674245.1 Bradyrhizobium sp.
GTGTAGGCCCAGCCGCCGTCGTGCTGGACGATCTTGTAGGTGACGTGGGACATCTCGGATCTTAGCCTCTCGCATCGCGCCGATGAGCATAGCGTTTTTAAGGGTAAACCCACGACCCATTCTATGACAAAATATGCGGCGATGTCGCAATTTGCGTTCCCCGATCGTCCTTGGGGCAGAGAGGCCTTCAGTGCCGTCCCCGGTAAAGGAGAAAGATCCCGGTAAAGGAGAAAGATGATGTGCCGCAACATCAAAACGCTGTTCAATTTCGAGCCGCCGGCGACCGAGGATGAGATTCAGGCCTCCGCGCTGCAATTCGTGCGCAAGCTTTCCGGCTTCAACAAGCCGTCGCAGGCCAACGAGGCGGCGTTCGACCGAGCCGTCAAGGAGGTCTCGGAGGCCGCCCGTCGCCTGTTGATTTCGCTGCATACCCATGCGCCGGCGCGCGACCGGGAAGTCGAGGCGGAGAAGGCGAGGGAGCGGTCGAAACTGCGCTTTGGCTAGAGCACGATCCGGAAAAGCATGCCCTCGGGCCACGACCCGATGGGTGGGCACCGGTTTTCCGAAAAGATCATGCTCAAACAAAAGGATAGAGCGGGATGACGATTCGAAGAAAAGTCATCGCGCTCTAGCGCAAATCATCGGAAGTGACCAACCTCACGGTACAGGCCAACGGGCCGCGCCCATGATGGTGCAGATATGATCAGTCATGGAGCAAGGCCATGTATCCTTCGACCCGCCTGAAACTATGCTCGGTGTTTTTCACGGTGTTCTGGATCGTCGGAATGCTGTGGTGGAGCGATTCCATTGACGGCGCCAACATCATCATGCTGGCGATCTGCGGTGTTGTGGTCGGCTACTTCTGGTACCGCGCCATGCGCTGGCAATTGCCACGCGGAAGGATTCCGGCGCGATAGGCAAACGGAGCCCTGTCGCGATCATCACACAATTGCTCAACTGGGTCTTGCTGCCGGATGCTGAGAAATGCGCAGCTAGAGCATGATCCGGAAAAGTGGACACCGGTTTTCCGAAAAGATCATGCTCAAACAAAAAGATAGAGCGGGATGACGATTCGAAGAAAAGTCATCCCGCTCTCGTCCTTAGTCCCATGTCACCGGCAGATTGAGCAGCCCGCGAAACGCCCAGCCGCCGATCCTGACCGGCTCGGTCTCCTCTAGGCGCAAACCTTTCAGCCGCGCGAAGATCGAGGGCAGCGCCACGTCGGCGACCATCGCGCGCGAGGCAAAGGCGCCGGCGCAATAATGGGGGCCGGCGCCGAACGCGATGCTCTTGGAGGTGTCGCGGGTGATGTCGAAACGATCGGGATTTTCAAAACAGGCTTCGTCGCGATTGGCCGAGCCGAACATGAAGAACACGCGATCTTCCGGCTCGAAATCGACGCCGCCATAGCGCCACGGTTTTGCGGCGCGACGCGGCGACATTCCGATCGGCGCGATCCAGCGCGCATATTCCTCGAATACGTCGATCCATTTCGCCTTGCCCTCGCGAAGGAGCGCAAGCTGCTCCGGATGGGTCAACAGCGCCCAGATCGAGCCGGAAATGGCATCGCGCGGCTCGTTCTGGCCGCCCGAAATCGCAAGCTTGACGTTGGCGCGGATGCTGTCGATGTTCTGGCCGGCCGCAAGCAGCACGCTGAGGATCGAGCTGTTGGGATGTTTCGACACCACGGGGATCATATCGTCGATCGCCGCATCGATCCCGGCGGTCGCGGCATGGCAGCGCGCCTCGACTTCCTTATTGCCGGTGTAATTGGCGATGCCGTCGATCATCGCCTGCGACCAGGCGTCCATGTCCTCAAAGCGCATGTTGGTCAGCCCGGTGATGTCCTTCAGGCATTCCGCGGATAATGGCAGCGCCAGCGCTTTACAGAGATCGGCCCGGCCGGCGGGCGCGAGCTGATCGAGGATGCGGTCGGCATGGGCCTGAAATTTCTTCAGCCAGGTGTCGCGCACCACGCGCGGCGACACCGAGGGGAACATCGCCGCGCGTTCCGACATGTGCGCCTCGCCGTCCTTGCGCATCATGTTGTGGCCCATCAGCAGGTTCATCAGCCCGTTCGGCTGGTGCGAGGAGAACACGTCGATGCGTTTCTCCTGCGTGAAAATGTCGTCGCGGCGGGTGAAGATGGTCGAGCCCAACTGCGGCACGAAGGCGATCGGCGCGTGCTTTCGCATCCAGGCATAATCGGGATAGGGATCGGCCCAGAACGCCGGAATGTCGATCTCGTAATGTGGGGCGTTGGACATGAGGTTTTCCGTTCCGAACTTCAAATCGTCCGGTAGCCGCCGTCCACCATCACGATCGATCCGGAGACATAGGCCGATAGATCCGAGGCGAGGAAGATCGCGGGGCCGACGATGTCCTCCGGTTGGCCGGCGCGGCCGAGCGGGGTGTGGTCGATGAAGACCTTTGCGAGCTCCGGATTGCTGGCGCGCACCTTCGCGTTCAGCGGCGTCTCGATGAATCCCGGGCCGATGGCGTTGACGCGGACGCCGTCCTTGCCGAGCTCGGCGGCGAGCGCCTTGGTGAAGCCGAGCACGCCGTGCTTGGAGGCGGTGTAGGCGGGCGAACTCGGCGTGCGCAGGTGCACGAACGACTGAATGGACCCGATATTGACGATGCGGCCCTTGCCCGCGCGCAAGGCTGGGAGGAACGCATGCGTCACATTGAAAACCCCGGTGAGGTTGATGGCGATGATGTCCTCCCAGTCGTTGATCACGGCCGCGTCCGCGCCGGTCATGCCGTTGCGCCGCGCGATGCCGGCATTGTTGACGAGGATCGAGACTTGCCCGACCTTGGCCGCGACCTGTTTGGCGACCGCGATGCAATCCTCGCGCCTCGTGACATCGAGCGCGAAACTTTCCGCGCTGCCGTTGCCATCGCGGATGTCCCTGGCCGCTTCCGCTGCCGCTTTCTCGTTGATGTCGAGCAGCACGATGCGGGCGCCCTCGCGGGCATAGCCCGATGCGATCGCGCGCCCGATGCCGGAACCAGCTCCGGTGACGACCGCGATGTGATTTTGCAGCAGAGCCATGGGTGTTTCCTCTACGTTTAGTTTTTTTAAGGGATGAACGGTGGGGTACGGCGCAGAGGCGCCTTTGCCCACCCCGCGGTCGCTTTCGGTACAAACTAATTCAAATTGGCTGCGGCCGAAACGGAAAGCTTTACCCGCGCGTTGTATTGGTTCGGCTGGCGTTGCCCATGGACAGACAGCTCTCTGAATGGAAACTCAGCCTTGACCGGATCTGGTCGGCGGCCGCGCCCGACTATCACGAGGCCGCGCGCCTTGCGGCCGAGATCGCCGGCGCAGCCAAGGAGGCAACCCTGCGGTGGGCGGCGGCCCAGGCGCTGCCGATCCTGCGCAGCGC
>JBATYU010001125.1:0-3064 GCA_049674245.1 Bradyrhizobium sp.
ATGATGCCGCGCCACGCCGCCATCGGCGCTACGCCCATCGCCATTAGCGGCACTATGCCTATTGGGAGCCGTTCCCGGTCTTCTTGCCGCATTTCTACCGGCACCGGATCTATTGGAACCGGATTTCCTGGTTTGCTTTCTGAAAATCGCGTCAGAACAGCGTTCTGAAAACAACGGCTTGCTTGCCACACCGCGCGATCATCTCGTCAGCGCGTCCAATTTCTTAAATCCAGTTCTGGAAAATCATAAGCCGGTTGAACATCGTCATCGACGTTCCGAGCGATGCCACCGTGATCGGCAGCATCGCGGCAAAGCCCGCGCCTGCGAGCGCGACGAACGCCCATAATAGCCAGCGCGGATTGTTGCCGCGCCTCAGCGCATAGACCAGCGCCAGGCTCGCGAACGTCGCCGCCGGCAAATAATAATAAATGAATCCGACGGCCCGCGGCAGCACCGCCCAGGCAAGATAGAGTCCGAAATAAAATGCCAGGATCAGGAAGGCCTCGGTGCGGCGCGACACAATCCAGTCACGCAGGCAGATCGCAACCGCAACCAGCGCCGGCCACAACACCAAGGGATTGCCGAGAAACACCACCGCCGCAATCCGATCGTCACTGGTCTTGTCGAACAGGTACCAGACCGGGCGCACCAGAAACGGCCAGGACGGCCACGCGCTCATATAGGTGTGGCCCGTAAACGCGTTGGTGACGTTGTCGCCGAAGATCTTGCGTTGCGCCTCGAGGATGTCGGCAAGCGACAGGCCATAGAGTGGGACGAAGGTCGCAAGATAGGTGATCGCCGGGATCAGCACGAAGCATGCAATGAAATGAAACCATCTGAAGTCCGGCCACAGATCGGGGCGATACCAGTCGTCCGCCGTGGCGTCGGCAAACTGCGTGCGCCAGCCCTGCATCAGGCGGATCGCGGCGACGATGGCAATTGAGATGGCGAGCGGAAACAATCCGCTCCATTTGCAGGCGGCGGAAAGGCCAAAGGCGAATCCCGCGAGCGCGAAGGCGCGCTGCGGCCGGGGCTTGCGATATCCGTGCACGAACGCGGCGACGCCGAACAGACCGAAGGCGAGCGAATAAATATCCAGCATCGCGATCCGCGACTGCACGAAAACCATCTGGTTGAAAAAGGCGAGCAGGGCCGACGCCAGCGCGGGGCCCTGGGCTCTGAACAGCGCGAGGGCGCAGAAATAGATCGCGACAATCGCAAGCGAGCCGAACAACGCGCTGGGATAGCGCCAGGCAAAAGGCACATCGCCGAATGTGCGAATCGAAAGTGCCATCAGTTGCTTCGCCAGCGGCGGATGCATCGGATTGAGCATCGGCTGCTGCATGACCGGCTCGAGCATCTGCCGCGCCGCCGGCACGTAATGCACTTCGTCAAAGACGAAGCTTTCCGGAGTGGTCAGCCCGATCATCAGAGCCAGATGCGCCGCAACAAATATGGCAGCGGCGAAAACACTGCTGCGAACGACAGGGATGCTGCTCCGAACGACAGCAACGTCCGAAACAGGCCGCGATTCGCGCGCAATGTTTGCAGATGAGTTCCGTTGCAATTTTTCCGCTCTGATCAAGAGAAATTTTTCGTTCGTCGCATTGTTTGCCGTTGAACGTATTCCGATCTCGCCGTCACCAACTCATCGGTTCGTAACGCGCCGCTTGTGCCAAATTTACTACATCGCGAGCGCGCGCGATGCGGTATGTAGGGGAAAAATTGATCGGTACTGAAATGAATTTGCGTCAAGGTGTCGTCTGTTTTTCCGTGCTTTGCCTCGCCGCGGGGCTCGCGGCAAACCCCGCTGATGCGCAGACGCGTGTCGGCGAAGCCGCCGTCGTCCAGAACGAAGTCGTCCGCGTCGGGGCATCGGCGAGCACGCAGATCAATGTCGGCGACGGCCTGCTGCGCGATGAGGTCGTGCGCACCGGTCTCGCCAGCGCGGCGCGGCTGGTCATGGCCGACAATACCAATCTTTCGCTCGGCCCCAGCGCGACGGTCAAGCTCGACCGCACCGTGTTCAACGACGAACACAGCTATCGCGAGATCGCCGTCCGGTTGACCTCGGGAGCGTTTCGCTTCGTCACCGGAAATTCCGAAAAGACCGCCTACAAGATCACGACGCCACTCGCCTCGGTTGGCGTCCGCGGCACCATCCTCGATATCCTGTCGCAGAAAGGCAAGACCACCGTGGTGCTGCAGGAGGGCGCATCGACGGTCTGCACCCTGAGCTATCAGTGCATCCAGCTGACGCAACCCGGCGACACCGCGATCATCACCTCGACCGGCGGCAAGACCACCATTCAAAAGACCAACAATTCGCCGTGGACCTTTGCCGCGACCTGTGGCGCGGCGGCAGGGCTTTGCACCGTCACGCAATTTGCGGACGCCACGCCGCCGGCCGACGATCCCACCGGCATGCTGTGCGGGCGCTAACGATGGCAAAATCCACCGCCCGCTGCTTCATCGTATCGGCCGCGCTGACCGCGGCGATCTGGTTTGTGCTGATTCCGGCGCAAGTTGTTCCGGCGTCGGCGCAATCGCAAAATTCCTGCGACCGTGATCCCTGCCCACCGCCGCAGCCGTCCTGTGATGGTCCCTGTCCGCCTCCCCCGCCGCCCCCGGCGGTTGCCCCAACACCGACGCCGCCCCCAGTGACTGGCGCAGATTCCAGCGGCGGATCGATCGGCGGCCTCGCCAACCAGCGTTTCAACCAGATCATCACCAACCGCGTGCTTGGCACGGTGCTTCTCGGCGTCAACGAGCAGATCAATTGCAGCGATTGCGTCAGCGCCTTCGGTTCGGCAGGCTCGTTCTCCGCCGGCGTTCACGGCCGCAAGGAGATCACCCCAAACCTGTCGCTGCTCGCCGGCATCGCCTATACGCAATTCAGCGAGAACGGCTACAACGTCACCAACTCGCCGATCGGCGCGTTCGCGTTACGCTATGACTTCGTCGACTGGGGCTCGTCGCGGCCGTTCTTCGATGTCGGCGCCATCCTCTCCCCGTTCGAGAAGGTGCGTTACAGCCGCAGCTACATGACAAGCCTCGGCGCGGG
>JBATYU010001126.1:0-4576 GCA_049674245.1 Bradyrhizobium sp.
CTAGACGAAAAGCGAGGCATCCAGAACCACCAGATCCTAAAGGCTGGAACGATCTCGTTTGATGGTTCTGGAATCGACTGCCTAGTCCGCAAGATGTCTGGCTATGGTGCAAATCTCGAGGTCGAAAGCCAAATCGGCATCCCCAACTCATTCGACTTGGTTATCGACACAGAGCACAGCAATCATCATTGTCGCGTTGTGTGGCGAAAGGCGCGTCGGATCGGTATCGCGTTCGATTAGAAAAAGCCGTCGCTGGGGGCTGTCCCTGTCGTAAATCCAATCGTGCTGGCAGTTGACTGAGAATCGCGCGATGCTGGTACCCGATGCCAGATTTGTGTCGACTGATCTTTGGGATTGCCAGCGACCTGTTGCGGTCGCAAGTTGCGCTTGAGGCAGAGATTCTGTTGCTAAGGCAGCAAATCAATGTGCTGCGACGCGCTAATCCTAAGAGACTTCGATTTGTTTCGATTGACAGGTTGATTGGGAGGCGTCTGCCGACTGTTTCCCAAGATGCATGGCGCACTTGCAATCGTCCGACCGGAGACCGTAATCCGTTGGCACCGTGCGGGATTTAGATCGTATTGGCGATGGAAATCGAGGTGCCGCTGCGGACGACCGGGCGTGACGGTAGAAATACGCCAGCTTATCCGTCAGATGAGCGTCGCCAATCCGTTGTGGGGAGCACCGAGGATCCATGGCGAGCTTCTCAAGCTTGGCATCGATGTCGGCCAGACCAGCGTGGCCAAATATATGGTGCGGCGGAGGGGTCCTCCCTCGCAGGGATGGAGGACGTTCCTTCGTAACGATGCTGATGGGATTGCCGCGATGGACTTGTTCGTGGTGCCGACAATCTCGTTCCGGCTGCTCTATGGCTTGCTGATCATGGGTCATGGCAGGCGGCAACTTCTGTGGTTCGGAGTTACTGCGCATCCAACGGCCGAATGGATCGCCAATCAGCTCACCGAGGCTTGCGGCTGGGAGCAAATCCCTCGATACCTAATCCGGGATCGCGATGGTGCATACGGAGAGATATTTATCCGCCGCGTTCGATCGATCGGCATTCGAGACCGCCCGACGTCTCCGCGTTCACCCTGGCAAAACGCATACGCAGAACGGTTGATCGGCTCGATCCGCCGGGAATGCCTTGATCATGTCGTGGTGTTCGGCGAACGCCATCTGCGCCATGTGCTGCTGTCCTACATGGACTACTATAATGGCACGCGCACTCACTTATCGTTGAACAAGGACGCGCCGATATCACGTGCCGCCGAGGCAGCGGGACGCATTCTGTGCCGTCCGATCCTGGGTGGACTGCATCACCAATATGCTCGGGCTTGATTTGCGGTAGGCACAGGGCTCGAACTGGTGACCCACCACCCAGTCATCGAACCGGTCTCCGGTCAGAGCCGGGAACGGAATTCCTGACCGCAGAGACGGAGGCGAAAATGCCCTCTATTTGCAGGCTGAGACTAAATACAGAGACTCGCACAAATACGAAAAGCCCCTATTCCGGCGCGATAGGTGCGGCAAGGGCGAACAAAGTTCGAGCCCTGGAGACTGGGTGGTGGAGATAGTTGGGCAGATGGCGTACAAAATCGTCGCGGAACGGGAAGATCTGACCGTAAGCATGGAACAGAACAGCGTTCTATTTACTCTCGCAAAGGCCCGGGTTTGGGCCCGCGAGGGATGGAGTATCGTCGTTACGGATTCGGACGGCCAAGTGTTGTACCCAACCGTGCTGGCTCATGCTATCGATCTGATGATATCGGCCGGCGAATTGCGGGAAGCGGACCGCGCCCGCTGCGTTCACTGGCCGTTGGCACGGGCGGCAGTGGGGACACATAAGCGCGCATTGGCGGAGCTGTCGTGATCCGGAACATCGAAGCGAGGATCCGAAAGCTGGAAGCCGAAATCGGGACGCTACTCCGGCCTGTCGATCGCATTGTTGGAGGCAATTCCGAAGAGGAATGCGAAGCGAAGCGCCGCGCGGTGATTGCCGAGGCGAAGCGGCGGATGATGATATGTTTATATTCTTGGTCCCGCCTAAGCCGATGAATGGTAGGTAGCCCTGAGTAGTTAGGGCTTACGCCGTTTTCACGGTGCTCCCGAAGGGCACGATCTTGTTGTTAACGTCGTGCCCGATGTCTGCGCGGCCCAACCATGGAATGCCGGACCTCAGGCACCAGTAGCGGGCGACTTCCTCTTCGTTCATTCCAAAGTCCGGTTCGTTCGGGGTGATGTGGCTGCAACGGCCAAGCATGATGCCCGTCACCCGTCTGATCTCGGAGTTACTGGTGATGTGAAATAGTAACCTATCAATCTTGTACATTGCCTCCCCCACCTCCTCCAGCATGAGTACATGTCCATCGAGGTCAGGTTGCAGCGGCGTGCCAAGCAACTGGCTAAGGATCGACATGTTAAATGCTGCTGTCTTCTTCGCGCTCCAGACCGTCGGCTCCAACGCCTCAGGCGCCCGATCGACCATCCAGGCGAGCGCCCGCCCAATCGCTGTGTCCCCCGCGTCTCGGAGGATGTCCTGCGCCACGGGACCGTGTGCCACGGCCTCGAAACCAGCTCGATATAAGGCGGCAAGCAGCACGCCAGCATCACTATAGCCCACGTAGGTTTTTCGTCTGGACGGCTCCGTCAACCTGCACATGATCGCCTCCACCACGCGGCAGGAGCCGTAACCGCCGCGGGCGAACCACACCGCGTCGTAGCTTTCGTCATTAGCGATGTCGAGGAAGGCCTCCGCGCGCGTTTCGTCATCGCCCGCGAAATGCCCGTGGGAAGCGAAGCACTGGGGATGGAAGAAGATCTCCGGCGTCCTGTCTGGATACAGCGATCCGGTCAACGTCCGCACTCTCTCAGCTACTTCCGGAGACATGCGCGAAGCTGGCGCGACGACGCCAATCCTGCACTTCTCCTTGCTCATCCAAGCGCCTCGCCTTCGTTGCACTTCATCGGCTACGTGTGTAGATTCCGCCGATGTCCCAACTTGGAGATTACTTTTTCTGCGGCGTCGGCGGTAGTGGCATGACCCCCCTTGCTCTGATCATCCAAGCCAGGGGCGGTCGGGTTGAGGGTTCTGACCGCGCGCTCGACCAGGGGCGCAATGCCGAAAGATTTGATTTTCTGCGTGCGCGTGGCGTGCTGCTCCATCCGCAGGATGGCAGTGGTGTTCGCCGGGTCGGTCAGATCTTTGTTTCCTCCGCCGCTGTCGAGGAGACGGTCCGCGACGTGCAAGCCGCACGTCGCATCGGCGCCGTAGTTACCACCCGCGCGAGGCTTCTCGCCGAACTCTTCAACAGTGCCGCCTTGGGCGTTGGTGTTGCCGGCACGAGCGGAAAGTCCACCACGGTCGGCATGATCGGCTGGATTCTGCATAGCGCGGGAAAGAGCCCAACGATCATGAACGGCGCTGATATGAAGAATTTCGTCTCAGTGAACTCACCCTTCGCTAGCGCCATGATCGGCGAGGGCGAGGCGTTCGTGAGTGAAGTGGACGAGAGCGATGGCTCGATTGCGTTTTTTGAGCCGCGCGTCGCAGTCGTGAACAACATCTCCATGGACCATAAATCACTGGACGAATTACGCAGCCTATTCCGAGGCTTCATCGCCAAGGCGGAGACGGTGGTGCTGAACCTTGACAACGCGGAAACCGCGGCGCTCTTGCCCGATTTGAGGCCGGGTCAAGCGGTAACCTACAGTCTGGCTGCTGCGCAAGCCCATCTCCTCGCATCTTCGCCGGTCCGGTCGGTGGCCGGAATCGAATTTCTAGTGAAGGCGCGAGATACCGGTGAGCTCGTCGAGGTAAACTTGAAAGTTCCGGGGCTGCACAATGTTGCCAACGCACTCGCCGCTCTGAGCGCCGCGCAGACATGCGGCGTGGCCCTCGTAGATGCCGCGGCCCATCTGGGTAGGTTCAGCGGCATCCGTCGGCGACTAGATGTCGTAGGCACCGCAAATGAAATAACGGTGATCGACGATTTTGCCCACAACCCCGACAAGATATCGGCCACGCTCGAAACCATGCACGCGTTTCCCGGCCGCCTGCTGCTGATGTTTCAGCCTCACGGCTACGGCCCGATGCGCTTGATGAAGGACGCCTTGGTGGACTGCTTTGCGAACGGGCTGCACAGAAATGACGTTCTGGTTATGCCCGAGCCCGTATATTTCGGCGGCACGGTCGACCGCAGCGTTGGCAGCCGAGAAATCGTTTGCGAGATCGAACGGCGTGGTCGAAAAGCTTTCGCCCTTCCAGATCGTAACGCTTGCGGCGACAGCCTGGTCAAGTTGGCCCGTCGTGGCGACCGCATCGTGGTCATGGGAGCCCGCGACGATTCGCTTTCGATGTTCGCGCATGAACTCCTGCGGCGGCTTGCGTCGTGACAACGACGGTTTCAGTTCCCGAACTTTGCCTCTAGTGGGTCAACATCATGAAATGAACTACGGCTTGCTGATCATGGGGCATGGTCGACGGCAGATTTTATGGTTTGGCGTCACAGCGCATCCGACCGCAGATTGGATCGCAAATCAGATCACGGAAGCCTGCGGCTGGGAACAAGCTCCCCGC
>JBATYU010001127.1:0-4708 GCA_049674245.1 Bradyrhizobium sp.
GGGCCGGGTGAAGCGGGTGCGCGTCGCCGTGCAGCATCGATGCCAGCCGATGCAATTGCTCGTCGCGAAAGCCCTGGGCCTCGATCGACCTCACGGTCGACAGCACGTAGTCGCGATCCGCAAATCCTCGCGCCTGGGCTTCGGCCTGCTGGTAGTTCGGGTCAATTAGTACTCCAACGACTTTGGCGCCTGGCACCAGCTCGTGAAGTAATCCAAGCCGCTTCGCTTCCGGCGCGGTCGTTAACACGCTGACGCCAGTGGCATTGCCACCTGGCCGATTGAAACTTTCGACCAGACCAATTACTCGGCAGCCCGGCGCCTCGGGGCGATTATATTCATCACATATTCTTGTTGGATTAAGCCCACGACAAATCAATCTCGAAAGAAGAGCGAGCCTGTCCCCTCAAGCTTGGCGGTTAGGGCGCTCACCTAATCTGCCGAGCAAGCCGATTCACTCGTTCGGTAGGTGATTTCTCCTTTTTGAGGCGGACTTACGTCTGAGACTCAATAGCTGATTGAGAGCGAGCCATGCCAAGCAAGTTTGTCTTTGGGGGGGCGCTGGTTGCGTCGTTGTTGTTGGCAAACATCGGATTTGCGGAGGACGCTCCGTTATTTCACAAGGGACCATGGCCGATTCACAATGGTCGCAATTATCAGCCAACCGAGCATGAGCTGAGAGCCTTGCATCAGGAGGATGTCACGCCCGATCAGGCGCGAGAGATCGATCGATTGTACGATCAGCTCCTTGGCAAGCGGTGAAGACGTTCGCATTCGGCATCCCGCGCCCAAATATTGATCCAATATTGCTGAAACCGATTTCGTCCAACTCGCGTGAGCTATTCCGGTTCGTTGCGCCTTGCAGGATTAAGCCGCGAGAAATCGTCGCCTCTAACGGGAAAATCGAAAACACGGCACGGGCGAACTTTCCCTTCATGCATTTAGCGTCTAGTCGGCAAGCCCCCTAATGGAAGCTAAACGGCCTCCATCGCCCACAATATCTAATTCGTTCAAAATCCCGATCGCGTAACAGTGACTCTCACATTCGGGAATGCCGGGCCGCCGGCGGAAGTCTTGCTCTCAGATAAGGATGCTCCGCATGGAGAAATGACATGATCAAATTCAAACTGCTTGGCGCATTGGCGATTCTGTCAATGTTGAGCCTGGCTCAGCCGCCAGCATTCGGCCGTGAGGGGCGGGAGATCGCAGCGCCATCCTGGAGTGCCGCCTGCATGACTGACCAGGGTCCGAGCGACTGCGGCGAATCCATGGGGATCTATCGCGCCCCTGAGCAGTATGCTCCAAAACGACATTCTAGCTTTGAGATCCACCAATCGGGAGACAAAAGATGAATGGCCCGAATGGCACGCTGTTCTTGACGGCGTGGAATCGGCCGCGGCGACGGCATGACGACGGCTAAGATCCTGCCCGCTGTTTTTGAATTTCTTTATCGTGAATTTTGCCGTGCGCGCCTCGCTGAAGTGCGGAAGTCGCTGCTGATCCAGCCTGATGGCCTAGAGGTTCCCGAAGACCCTTGCTTTGATGGCCATCCTGATCGGTAGAGCGGCCTGGGCGATTTGCAAGATGAGGCGGACAACGGCAAGCCAATTTAAGTGGTGCGCTCAAGCCAGCGCGTTGCCGATATAAGTTATGCTGCGTGGCAATAAAATAGCGCGTCGACACGATTACGTTGCTCTCTTCGTTCGAAATTGTCCTGGGCATGGTCCAGCTCGCGCTTCGTTGAAAGCGCGTGATGAAATATTTCGCAAGGCTGGCCGCACTCCACAATAAGGAGCCGAGCTTCCTTGGCTTCTGTCATATGGAGAAAACAATGACCAAAGTGACCTTCGTATCGGCTACGCTGATCGCGGCAGCTGTATTCGCAACTCAGGCCGTGGCAGCTCGCAGCGATGTCGCGGCACGGCACGCCAAGGCCCATACCAGCGTTACGGACTGTGTGCGGGCTCCAAACGTCGGGGCGTTTGCCTCCGATCCCTATACTGTACCCCCTTGTATGCCCAATACCGCTATTGATGCGTTCTAATACCGACAAAGAGTCGGGCTGGCGAGTTCTGCCAGCCCGATTGCCTTGGGAATCCACGCCTGTCGCTTCTCGGCCGCCGCACCGCTCGGCCATGCACGGCTGCGGCGCGCATCTCGGCGAAGATGATCCGTTGGGCGCGAACCTAGTCTGTTCTCTCTCCCGACAACCGACATAGGTTCGCGGTCTGCCAATCGGCCAGCAGCGGCAAATAAACAGACGCGCCTGTAGGGCGGGTGCGAACCGAGAGCGTCGCGATCTCAATCACTGTGACTTCGCGCGGCCTTATTTAGGTTGGTCAAGATCGCTTGCGGGATGCGAATGTTGGAATCGGACAACTGCCGATCACTTCTCCGCCGCCTGGGCCGGGTGAAGCGGGTGCGCGTCGCCGTGCAGCATCGATGCCAGCCGATGCAATTGCTCGTCGCGAAAGCCCTGGGCCTCGATCGACCTCACGGTCGACAGCACATAGTCGCGATTGTTTCCGGAACGACCGTGTCCCTGCTGGACAAAACGTAGCTGCTCTGCGAGCGACAGCCGCCCGGCATACTGCACATGGCCGCGATCGACCACATAGGTCAGCGCACTGACGCGCTGGCGGGGCTCGTTGCCGAGCCAGACCGAGCGCGACACTTCGCGATAGACATTGGTCGTCTGCTCGCGGCTTCGCAGATATTCCACGGTCTTGTCGCGCAGCTTCGAGGCGACGCGGAACGCGACCCCGCGGCAGGCGCCGCCGCGATCCAAGCCCAGCACAAGACCGGGTTTTTCCGGGGTCCCGCGATGATCGAAGGAATAGACGCAGAGTGCGCGATGTTCGCCGATCAGCCGCGCCGGGGCCTGTTCGATGAATTCAAAGCCGGGCCGCCACATCAGCGAGCCATAGCCGAACACCCACAGGTCCCCTTGAGAGAATTCTGCTTCGGACGGGGTACTTTCTGACATGTTGCAGGAGGGTTAGTTGGCGAGATGAACATGCGTTAACTTGATTATAGCTAGCACGTCCCCTTAATTGACAAAATTGCTGGTCAAAGGGTCGCAGGATGTCAGATTTCACGCTTGCGCCGCGCCGGCGCCCGCTTTGGCGCCTCTTCATCGCTCCCGTCCTGCTTCTCGTCGTGGCCGTCGCGTGGAGCGCGTTCTGGTTCTATGCCGCTTCGCAGGTCGATGTCCAAGCCGACGCCTGGCGGGCGCGCGAAGCCAAGTCCGGCCGGGTTTACGACTGCGCCAAACGTTCGGTGGCAGGTTACCCGTTCCGCCTTGAAATCCGCTGCGATGACGCCAGCGTAT
The DNA here is from genome assembly GCA_049674245.1 of Bradyrhizobium sp. Taxonomy (GTDB): domain Bacteria; phylum Pseudomonadota; class Alphaproteobacteria; order Rhizobiales; family Xanthobacteraceae; genus Bradyrhizobium. The sequence goes on from JBATYU010001127.1 coordinate 3,329, forward strand.
CGCTGATTTCGCAGACCGCGGGCGCCGAGGCGCCGATCACGGCCAAGCTCGGCGAAATCCTCGTCGTCGCGCAAATCTATGACCCGAAGCTGGTGATCGCGGAGTTTAAGGCCCCGGCGACGATTTCAGATCGCGGCACGGCGCCCCTTGTCGTGAACTGGAGCAAGGGCCGCAGCAGCGTGGTTGGATTGCCGGGCGTTCCGCAGCGCGCCTCGATCGTGTTCGATGATCCTGCCATCGACCGCGTTAACGGCGCGACGCAGACGCCGCTGGCGCTCGCCAAGCACATCGAGATGCATAGCCGGCTTGCCGACGGATCGCCATCGGATCATCCCGTCATCGAGACGGTTTTGCAGATTGCACAAGGCAGCATTCAGGAGTTGCATCCGCTGCTTTCCGAGCCGTTCAATGCCGATGTTCGGATCATGCTGAGCGGCCTGAAAGATCTTTCGCCAAAACCCTGGCCGCAGCGGTTTCGCGAGGCCCAGGCCGCGGGCGGCCATGTCGAGATCGTGCAGTCGCGGATCCAGCAAGGCGATCTGCTGGCGGTAGCCGCCGGCACGCTCGGTCTCAACGCCCAGGGCCGCATCGACGGCGAATTGCAGATGACGGTTGCCGGCATCGAAAAGGTGATCCCCGCGCTCGGGATCGAAAAAATGCTGGACGAGGGCGTGCCGCAGGCGACGCTCGATCGCGTCGCGCCCGGCGTCAAGACGCAGGACCTCAACAATCTGTTCGGCGCGCTGGACCGCGCGATTCCCGGTCTTGGCAAGGTCGTCAAGCAGAACGCCAATGTCGGCGTCGCCGCCGGGATCAACTCGCTTGGCAGCGAAGCCGTGCTGGAAGGCAAGAAGGCGCGCGCCTTCCCGCTGCGCTTTGTCGACGGCGTGGTCTATCTCGGCCCGCTCCGGGTGGCGCAGATTCCGCCGCTGTTCTGAGAGCGTCCGATAACGCGTTGATCGCCGAAGCGTGATCGGCATTCTCAGCTAGCGCCGGGAATGTAACAGCCTAGATCTCACTCTTGCTGCCAGACGGCCGGCATGGTTGCACGGCCGGTGCAAGGGAGAAGATCGATGACGACACTCAAACTTTTCAGCGCGGCGCTCATCCTGGCCGCGGCAGTGGCAACGCCGGTGGCCGCGCAGCAAGCGATCCAGGAGCCCGGCAACTACGCCTTTTATCATCCGAACGGCGATGTGCTGAATGCCGGCTCCACGCGGTCTGCCGACGCGTTGGCTTCGCAGCGCAGCGGCGATTTCGCCGGCATGCATATGGCCGTGAGGCCGCACAAGACGCTCGCCGTACGCGCGCCCGCCAAACGCTACTGATCATGCTCTAGCCCGAACACGGATAACAACAAGCCCATCTCTCGGTCGTACC
>JBATYU010001128.1:0-5113 GCA_049674245.1 Bradyrhizobium sp.
GCCTTCACATCCGGCTAAAGCCAGGCGCGGGGGCAGCGCGGCGGGCCGGACATCTCACTAATCTTACTCGACCACCTGAACGATGCGCCGGGTGCGCGGCTCGACCAGCACGGTCTGGCCGTTCACCACGGTGTAGCGGTAGGTCGTCACGCCAAACGTCTGCGGCACGTCGTAATAGGTGACGCCGGTCTCCGGCAGCACGCCGCCGACGATCACGCGATCCGGTATCGTGTAGTTCGGCACGCGCTCGCGAATGATGTATTCGCGGAACGCCGGCCGCTGGTCGACCGCGATACCCTCGACGCCGCCGCGCACCACGCCGGTGGTGATTTCGCTCTGCGCCTGCACTGCTGCCGGTGCGCCTATGGCGGCCGCGATCGCGGCAATGGCAAGTATTCTGTTTCGCATGGTCAACTCCTCCGGTTCATTTCGACGCGTTTTCTTCACGCGAACCGGTATCCACTTCGCTCGAAAACGCTCTTACGGAACACGCGCGCCGGCTCTCGCCGCCACGCAATCGAAAGCCAATGCATCGCGCGCCGCATCGTTCCCGCAAAAATGTGATCTCTTCAGTGGCAATTTTGGGCAATTTTCGCGGCCGATGATCCGCCGGTGGAACTCCTTGTAGCCCTAGACGTCTCCTATTCGGGAACCGGGCGCGACGTTAAGATGCAGACCCTCGAATCGACATTTCCCTCTCATCGCTGTTGCGGAGGCGTTTCAATGACCCTTACTGTCGCTCATATCTCGCCGCTCATCTCGATCATCGCAGGTGTGCTGATCCTGATCATACCGCGGCTTCTTAACCTGATCGTCGCGCTGTTTCTGATCGTCAATGGCCTGATCGGCCTCGGATTGCTCCGATGGATCCACGCGTAGCCTTAGAAACCGGAACCCGGCGGCTTGCGCCCGCCCGCCCAAAATGGTGTAAGGCGCGCAATTCCCCGCCCTCTTTCGGATTGTCTGTCAGCCATGGCCAAAGCCGCAGCTAGACCTAAGAAAATCGCAGCGAAATCAAAGCCATCCGTGCCAGTTCCGGCAAAATTCGCGCCGCCGGCGTCGGTCCGCACGGGGCTGAAAAAGAGCTCCGCCAAGCCGCCGTCGAAGCCGCTTGGCAAGGCCGCCGCGGGCAAGCCCGCGCTCGATGCCGCGAAATCTGGCAAGTGGGTGTTCACCTTTGGCGACGGCAAGGCCGAGGGCAAAGCGGCCTTGCGCGATCTGCTCGGCGGCAAGGGCGCCAATTTGGCCGAGATGGCCAATCTCGGGCTGCCGGTGCCGCCCGGCTTCACGATTCCGACGTCGGTCTGCACCTATTTCTATGCACACGACAAAACCTATCCGAAGGAATTGAAGGGCCAGGTTGAAAAGGCGCTGGAGCATGTCGGCAAGCTGACCGGCAAGCTGTTCGGCGATACCAAAAATCCGCTGCTGGTCTCGGTGCGCTCCGGCGCCCGCGCCTCGATGCCGGGCATGATGGACACCGTGCTCAATCTCGGCCTCAACGACCAGACCGCCGAGGCGCTTGCCGAATTGTCCGGCGATCGCCGCTTCGCCTATGACAGCTATCGCCGCTTCATCACGATGTATTCCGACGTCGTGCTCGGCTTCGAGCATCATCATTTCGAGGACATCCTCGACACCTTCAAGGACAGCCAGGGCTATTCGCTCGACACCGACCTTTCCGCCGACGACTGGGTCGATCTGGTCGGCCGCTACAAGGACGCGGTGGCGCGCGAGACCGGCCACGATTTCCCGCAGGATCCGCACGACCAGTTATGGGGCGCGATTGGCGCGGTGTTTTCATCCTGGATGAACGCGCGCGCGGTGACCTACCGGCGGCTGCATGACATTCCGGAATCCTGGGGCACCGCGGTCAACGTGCAGGCCATGGTGTTCGGCAATATGGGCGAGACCTCGGCGACCGGCGTTGCGTTCACGCGCAATCCCTCGACCGGCGAGAGCAAATTGTACGGCGAGTTCCTGATCAACGCACAAGGCGAGGACGTAGTGGCGGGCATCCGCACGCCGCAAGACATCACCGAAGAAGCGCGGAAGGAATCCGGCTCCGACAAGGCGTCGATGGAAACCGCGATGCCCGAGGCGTTCAAGGAGTTGACGCGGATCTACACGCTGCTCGAAAAGCACTATCGCGACATGCAGGACATGGAATTCACGGTCGAGCAAAGCAAGCTGTGGATGTTGCAGACCCGATCCGGCAAGCGCACCGCGAAGGCGGGCTTGCGCATCGCCGTCGAGCTCGCCAATGAAGGCCTGATCTCCAGGAAAGAGGCGGTGTCGCGGATCGACCCGGCCTCGCTCGATCAATTGCTGCACCCGACGATCGATCCCGGGGCCAAGCGCGACGTGATCGCGACCGGATTGCCGGCTTCGCCCGGCGCGGCGTCAGGCGAGATCGTGTTCTCGTCCGATGAGGCCGCCAAGCTGCAGGCGGACGGCCGCAAGGTCATCTTGGTGCGGATCGAGACCAGCCCCGAAGACATTCACGGCATGCACGCCGCCGAAGGCATCTTGACGACGCGCGGGGGCATGACCTCGCACGCCGCGGTGGTCGCGCGCGGCATGGGCAAGCCCTGCGTCTCCGGCTGCGGCACCATTCGCGTCGACTACGGCCGCGGCACCATGAGCATCGGCCCGCGCACTTTCAAGACCGGCGACGTCATCACCATCGACGGATCGCTGGGGCAGGTGTTGGCCGGGCGGATGCCGATGATCGAGCCGGCGATGTCGGGCGAATTCGGCACGCTGATGGGCTGGGCCGACTCCGTGCGCAAGCTTGGAGTTCGCGTCAACGCCGACACCCCGGAGGATGCCCGCACCGCGATAAAATTCGGCGGCGAGGGCATCGGGCTTTGCCGCACCGAGCACATGTTCTTCGAGGAAACGAGAATCCGCACCGTGCGCGAGATGATTCTCGCCGAGGACGAACAGGCCCGCCGCGCCGCGTTGTCGAAACTGCTGCCGATGCAGCGCGCCGATTTCGTCGAGCTGTTCGAGATCATGAAAGGCCTGCCGGTGACGATCCGGCTGCTCGACCCGCCGCTGCACGAATTTCTGCCGCACACTCAGCACGAGATCGAGGAAGTCGCGCGTGCGATGAATACCGATCCGCGGCGGCTCGCCGATCGCGCCCGCGATCTCGCCGAATTCAACCCGATGCTCGGCTTCCGCGGCTGCCGCCTCGCCATCGCCTATCCCGAAATCGCCGAGATGCAGGCGCGCGCCATCTTCGAGGCCGCGGTCGAAGCCGGAAAGCGCACCGGCGAGGCGGTCGGGCTCGAGGTGATGGTGCCGCTGATCGCGACCAAGGCCGAGTTCGATCTGGTCAAGGCGCGGATCGACTTGACCGCGCAGTCGGTGATGCGCGAGACCGGAACTAAACTTGGTTATCAGGTTGGCACCATGATTGAACTACCGCGCGCGTGCCTGATGGCCGGCGAGGTCGCCAAGACCGCGGAGTTCTTCTCGTTCGGCACCAACGATCTGACGCAGACGACCTATGGCATCAGCCGCGACGACGCCGCCGGATTCCTCGGCACCTACATCGCCAAGGGAATTTTGGAGATTGATCCGTTCATTTCGATCGATCGCGACGGCGTCGGGGAACTCGTCAAGATCGGGGTTGTGCGCGGCCGCAAGACGCGGCCCGATCTCAAGGTCGGCATTTGCGGCGAGCATGGCGGCGATCCCGCCTCCGTCGCGTTCTGCCACGAAATTGGGCTGGATTACGTCTCGTGCTCGCCCTACCGCGTGCCGATCGCGCGGCTTGCGGCGGCGCAAGCCGCGATCGGCAAGAGCGTCGCGAGCCAGGCGTAATCTCTCTTAGCCGTCCCGCCGGCTAAGGCCGAAGGCTGTGGCCGCGCTAGGATTCGCTTTTGCTGCTTCTTATATCATTGTGGTAAGAGATGCCCATGAATCGAGCAGAAGCCCTTAAAAAACTGCGTACCTTCGCCGGTGCCCTCAGGGCGCGAGGCGCGACCTCGCTTTATCTGTTTGGGTCCACCGCCAAAAACAAGGCAGGCGCCAGCAGCGACCTGGACCTGTTCATCGACTATGACCCCCGCGGCAAGTTCAACGCGTTCGACCTGGTGGCGAGCAAGCGTTTGCTGCAGGAAGGTCTCGGTGTTCACGTGGACCTGACTACGCGCCAGGGATTGCACCCTCTTATTCGCAAGCGAGTTGAAGCCGAGGCTAAGCGGGTCTTTTAATAGCGACCCGGTCTCCTCTGCTCCGTATCCACGACATGCTTGAGAGCATCCGGGGAATCGAAAAGGCCATCGCTGGCAAAACATTCCGCGACTACGAGCGCTCTTGGGTGTTGCGGTCAGCGCTGGAGCGAGGTGTTGAGGTGATTTCCGAAGCCAGCCGCCACCTCAGCCGTGAACTCAGGTCGCAGCACAAGGATGTCCGCTGGAGGGACATCGCCGGCATCGGCAACATCCTACGCCACGAATATCAGCGAGTTGACAGCCAGATTATCTGGAACGCCGTGAAAGACGATCTGCCGGCACTCAAGAAGGCACTGCTGGCGATGAAGGCCTCGCTGAAGGAATAAGGCCGGCGTGCGATCGCTGCGACGCGTAATGATGCGGGTGACTATTTTGCATGGCTGTGGACAATTCTCTTAATCATTTTCGTTGACGCAATATTTACCATCTTAGTCGAGCCGCCATTTACCAACGTTTTCGATGCGGTCTCGTAGTAGAGGCGGATTCCTTGCGTGTGTCGCGCGCGCAACGCTGATTAACGCGCCAGCAACCTAAATTCGATACTAACAAAAAAGATCGAATTGCACGGATGTACTGCATTCGACCTTCGAGTGTGTAAGCGTTGCGTGAGCGTATCGATGTTTGTGTTGCGTAACCATCCGAAGGGCGCACGGTTTGCGTCCTTCGGAATCGGTCTCTGCGTCTTCGCATTGATGCCGACAGAGATCGGATATCAGGATATCGCGTCGCTGCTGGCGCGGCAGCCGGGCGTCGCCGAGCGCTGGCAGAAGCGTGTGTTCTCCGCCGCAAGTTCGATCCAGCTCGCCACCTACAGCTTCGGCCGTCCGATTGGGACTTCCACGCCGCAGTCCGCGACCTATCGGCTG
>JBATYU010001129.1:0-3607 GCA_049674245.1 Bradyrhizobium sp.
CCGCGGTGCTGTTCAAGGAAATCGTGGTTCAATGACGGGACGGATCTGACATCATGGCGGGCAACGATCCGGTCGACCAGGATGCCATAGCGGCGCAATGGGAAGCCTCGCTCGGTTCGGAGGATCCGGCGGCGGCCGCGAAAGCGGCCGAGTCCAACGAACTCTCCGAGTCGATGGCGCTGCAATGGGCCGCGATGGTCGAGGACGGCGGCCGCGAATTCGGAGGCGGCAAGAACAGCGGCGAGCGCGTCCTGTCGCAGGAGGAAATCGACAATCTGCTCGGTTTCTCCGTCAGCGAGGTCAATCTCGACGACAATTCCGGCATTCGCGCCATCATCGATTCGGCGATGGTGTCCTACGAGCGTCTGCCGATGCTCGAAATCGTTTTCGACCGCCTGGTGCGGTTGATGACGACCTCGTTGCGCAACTTCACGAGCGACAACGTCGAAGTGTCGCTCGACCGCATCACCTCGGTGCGGTTCGGCGATTACATGAATTCGATACCGCTGCCGGCGGTGCTCAGCGTGTTCAAGGCCGAGGAGTGGGATAATTTCGGCCTCGCCACGGTGGATTCGAGCCTGATCTATTCGATGATCGACGTGTTGCTCGGCGGCCGGCGCGGCCAGTCGGCGATGCGCATCGAGGGCCGGCCCTACACCACCATCGAGACCAATCTGGTGAAGCGCCTGATCGAGGTCGTGCTGGCCGACGCCGAACAGGCGTTCCGGCCGCTGTCGCCGGTGACGTTCTCGATCGACCGGCTGGAGACCAATCCGCGGTTCGCCGCGATCTCAAGGCCCGCCAACGCCGCGATCCTGGTGCGGTTGCGCGTCGACATGGAAGACCGCGGCGGCAACATCGAGCTGTTGCTGCCTTACGCGACCATCGAGCCGATCCGCAGCGTGCTGCTGCAGATGTTCATGGGCGAAAAATTCGGCCGCGACCCGATCTGGGAGGGCCATTTCGCCACCGAGATCGCGCAAGCCGAGATCGCGGTCGATGCGGTGCTCTACGAGGCCGACATTCCGCTCAAGCAGTTGATGAAGCTGAAAATCGGCGACACCCTGCCGCTCGAAATGCGCGCCGACGCGCTGGTGGCGGTGCGTTGCGGCAGCGTGACCCTGACCGAGGGGCGGATGGGCCGGGTCGGCGACCGCGTCGCCATTCGCGTCACCAAACCGCTACGCAAACCCGGCACGACGCTGGCGATGTTCGAAAGAGTCGATGAGCAGAACAAGATGTTGGAGGCCCAATGAATCATTCATTAGGTATTGCAATCGAGAGTCTGGTGGCGGTATTGCTGGTGCTGACGATCGGCTACTGCATGCTGCTGAATGCGCGGCTGAAGCGGCTGAAGGCGGACGAGCATTCGCTCAAAGCCACCATCGGCGAGCTGATCACCGCAACCGAAATCGCCGAGCGCGCGATCGGCGGCCTCAAGCACACGGTGCGCGACGTCAACGAAAACCTCGGCAACCAGCTCGCCTCCGCTGAGCGGATGGCGGAGCACTTGAAGACGCAGCTCGCTGAAAGCGAAAACGTGGTCCGGCGGCTGTCCAAGATCGCGATTGCCGCGCGGCCTGCATCGGCGCCTGAGCCGGCGCCGGTGACGGCCAGGGTGTCGCCCGCCAAGGCGGTTGCCGCCGCGGCGCAGGCATTTTCCGACCGCAGAAGGTCCGATGGCCTTGCCGCATGAAATCCTTCCGTGACATTCGCGTCATACCGGTCGTCCTGGTTGCGATCTTCGGCCTGGTGGTGCTGAAGATCGCCGGCCTCGTGATCGATGGCGGATATGTCTTCGACTATCGGCCGGACTCGACAAAACTGTCCTGGGCGCAGGAGACCTTCAACTTCCCGGGCGCCAACAAGATGGACCCTTCCGACATTACCGGGTCGGTGCCGGAAAAGCCCAAGGAGGCGGAGGTAGCCAAGCCCGCCGTCGCCGCGCCGGCGACAAAGCCCGACGGCGTCGTGTTCCATCCCGAGGAAAATCAGCAGGCCGTCTCGCCCTCCGAGCGCGCGATCCTGGAACGGCTGCAGGCGCGGCGGCAGGAGCTCGAGGCGCGTGCACGCGAAATCGACATCCGCGAAAGCCTGTTGAAAGCGGCGGAGAAGCGGATCGAATCGCGTGTCGAGGAAATGAAGGCGGTCGAATCCCGGATTTCGGCGTCGTCGGAACAAAAGGCGGAAGCCGACAATGCACGCTTCAAGGGCATCATCACCATGTATGAGAGCATGAAGCCAAAGGATGCCGCGCGGGTGTTCGACCGGCTCGAGATGTCGGTCTTGATCGAGATCGCCTCGCAGATCGCGCCGCGCAAGATGTCCGACATCCTCGGCCTGATGCAGTCGGACGCCGCCGAGCGGCTGACGGTCGAGCTCGCCCGCCGCGCCGGAGGGGACAAGACCGCGCCAGCCGCCGATCTTCCCAAAATCGAAGGCAAGATGCTGTCGCAAAAGCCGAATTGAGCCGCGATATTTAACAAGTCCTTATAAAAACGTCATACAACTATCTGAAATCATTGATCCCGATGCGCCAGCGGCGCACAAGCGGCGCACAAGCGCCGAGCGAGGACCGCAGGATGTCGGCGGATCGATCCCGTCACCGCCAATCTCGCCGAGTCGCGTCATACGCGCGTATCAAACATATGGCGACCCGCCGGTCGCAGGAGCGCATGCATTTGTTATTATTCGTCCCACCACTGGGGTTGGCACATCTGCCCACGCAATTTGCGGCTTGATCCTCACATCGCGCGGCTGTCACTGCTTCTGCCGGTGAGTTGAGGAGCACTCCGGTGCCGATGAGGGTGATCGCGAAGAAAAGGTGCCGTGCCATGGTCGAACCTCCTGAGAAAGGCGAGCGGGCCACTCTAAATCCTAACCTCTCGACGAGGCTAAAACCTACTTTTTTCCGATCAGGCCCTTGGGCCAGGATGTCGGCGGTTCGAATCCGTCACCGCCTAACATCAGCCCCGTTGCCGCTTAAGCACGATTGCCTGCTCGCCCGGCTCGCGGTTCAATGGCGGCATGCCTGAACTCACCCGACGCCGCGACCACGACGCTCCAGACCGCCCGAAGAAGATCACGCTCGGCGAAATGCGCTCGACCGACGTGCGCGGCCTGCTGATCTATTGCTCGGATTACAACTGCAGCCACTCGATCAATGCAGATTCGCGATAGACCCTGTCGGCGTATCCCTTGGTCCAGAATAGTCCAGATTCATGCCATTAACTTGGCACGAAACCGTGCTTATTCCTGCCGACCTGGATCGTGCAGTATGACAAGGGTCGCCCGACGCTGACGGCGCTGCTCGCCGCAGCCGCCTTCCGGCAGCGGTTCCCGGCCGCACCAACCAGCAAAGGAATCCCGCCCGATGTCGAGCTTTCAAACTGAACAGGTCGCCGTGACCTTAACCGGCGAGGAATGGGCCACGATCAGTGGCGGGCTGTCGCGGTACGGCGCGAGCTTCTATCGGCAGGCGACGGCGAAGCTACGCGAGCAGCTGCTGGCCGCATCTGACGCGGCACAGGGCGCGCCGCCGGCAGCTCGCCCACCATCCAGCCTTCGCGTTGATGACACGCAGCGCCGCGCCCGAAGCGGGTAGCCC
>JBATYU010001130.1:0-3677 GCA_049674245.1 Bradyrhizobium sp.
TGGACCTCGATCCTGCGCTCGGTCTCGGCGCTGACCGCCTACCACTGGGTCTACCGCGAAACCCTAAAACCCTGGCTGATCGCCGATTTGTTGATCCTCAACGATACGCTGCCGCGTTCCTTGGCGAGCTGTTACGGCAATCTGGTCCGCAATCTCGACCAGATCGGCGTCGCCTATGGCCGCCAGGGGGCGGCGCAGCGTCATGCCCGCGGTATCCGCAACCGCCTGGAGCACAGCCATATGGACGATATTTTCCAGCACGGCGTGCACGAATTCATCCAGGAATTCATCGCGGATAATGCACGGCTCGGCGAAATCATCACCAAGCAGTATTTGATCTAAATACCGTCATGGCCGGGCTTGTCCCGGCCATCCACGTCTGCTTTTTGAAGAGTAGCTAAGAAGGACGTGGATGCCCGGCACGAGGCCGGGCATGACGATCTCTCAAGTTCGGTCCTGGTACGCCATGCGCCTGCGAATTTCACATTCCACCACCTATCTCTACGAACCACCGGCCAGCGGCGTGATCCAGATCCTGCGGATGACGCCAGGCAGCCATGACGGGCAATACGTCGCCGAATGGCAGATCGACGTCTCCACGGATTCGCGGCTCGACGTGCATGAGGACGCGTTCGGCAATGTCACGCATGTGCTGACCTACGGGCCGCTCGCCGACCTCACCGTCACCGTCGGCGGCCTGATCGAGACCCACGACACCGGCGGCGTGCTGAAGGGCACCGACGAGCGGTTTCCGCCAGGGCTGTTCCTGCGCGCCACCTCGCTCACCGAGGTCAATCCGGCAATGGCGAATTTTGCCCACGAGCTGCGTGCGGAATCCGAACGCGACACGCTCGGCTTCCTGCACACGCTGATGACCCAGATCAACGAGCACATGACGTTCGACGAGGACCCGACCAACAGCGGTACCTCGGCGGTCGAAGCGTTCACCTTAAAGCGCGGCGTCTGTCAGGACTACGCCCACATCTTCATCGCCTGCGCGCGTTCCGGCGGCGTTCCCGCGCGCTTTGTGTCCGGGCATTTCCTGCGCTCCGACGGCATGGTTTATCAGGAAGCCGGCCACGCCTGGGCAGAGGCCTACGTGCCGGTATTGGGCTGGGTCGGGTTCGATCCCGCCAACTGCATCTGCACCACCGACGCACATGCCCGCGTCGCCATCGGTCTCGATTATCTCGGCGCGGCACCCGTGCGCGGCACCCGATACGGCGGCGGAGCCGAAACGCTGACGGTCACGGTCAAGGTCGACCAGGCCGGGCGGCCGGGGCAGTGGCAGTCGCAATGAGCATCCAGTCCTGAGAGAAGTGCTTAAGAGAACGGGCGATGGCCAGCAATTCCATAAGCTTCCAGATTCTCTTCCCGTCGCGTTATTCCGTTGAAGTTTCCAAACTGCGGCAGCAGCTCGAGGAAGCACACTTCGCGTGGGCATCCGAGTGGAAGCGGCAGCAACTTGATTTCAAGATCGAAAACATTCGCTTTGTTCACGATCCCCATTGGAACGAGCGCATTTTCAGCCTGCAAGCGGCCCACGACGGAGAGACTTGGTTCTGGCGAGCCACGCACGCCATCGTCGTTTTTGGTGGATTGTCGATCTGAACGGCCCATCCTAGTGACTACGGACAACGCAACTGATTTGCCCGGTCGGGCTATTTTGCGAAATTCGTGTCCAGACCTTCTCGCAAGAATATTTTCACGACGAAGGCGCCCTTGTCCTCAAAGCGCAGCGTCAGCCGCGTCGCGAAGGATGAGATGCCAGGGGCTGCGACCAAAATCGCAAAAGTGCGGCAATCAGTCCGGCTGGATTGTCCTCCTGCACATTGTGCCCGGCGTCGGGTATCGCGGTCCACTCGCCGTTGGCGAAGCGGGCCGCGAAGCGCGCGGCGGCCTCCTCGGAAAAGGCCTCGCTTCGGCCGCCACGAACCACGAGGCAGGGAGCTGCTAGTCGCTCGGCCGCGATCGCCATCTCCTCGACCTTGGCGAGCAGCGCCGGATAGTCGGTGGACCGTTGGCGATCGCGCGCCCAGTCCCAATCACCGGATTCGCTGCGGCGCATCATTGCCGCCATCCGATAGGCGACGCGCTCGCGGTCGCTGGAAGGGCTGGTTTGCATGGCAGCCTCCACCATTGCATCTACGCCGGCGCCGGGATGGACCCGCTGAAAAAATCCGCGCATGCGCGCGGTCGCTTCGAAGGCGACGCCGGGGCCGACATCGACGGTCACGAGGCTTAAGAGGCGGTGCGGCGCCGCGGCGGCGAAATGGGCGGCGATAAGTCCGCCATACGACATGCCGATCAGGTGCACCTTCGGCCAGGCCAGTGCATCAAGCACTGCGCCAATGTCGGCGACATGGGCCTCGAGGCTGTCATCCTCCGTCCGGTCGCTGTCGCCGTGTCCGCGCAGATCGAGCGCGACCGCGCGAACCGGCCCGCGCAGACCGAGGCACACATAGTCCCAGGTCTGCGCCGTCAGCCGCCCGCCATGAAGGAAGAGTGCTGGTGGTCCCTCCCAGCCCCAGTCCAGCGCGTGCAACCGCACGCCACCGGCGCCGTGGAGGCTGAGATGGCGCGGCGGCCTCGTGTCATCGAAGGATACGCCTAGCCTGCGGGCGAGCGCGGGCAACATCGCGAAGTCGGCACCTTGCGTCGGTCTGTGGCCACCTTCTACGATGGAAGATCGATCAGTCATGCGGGGATGCTTTGATGGCAGGCGGAACGGCGAAACGCGTCAGGCGTACTCCCGACGCCGCAAAACTTGCCATTCTGGAGGCTGCCGAACGGCGTCTGATCGAAGATGGGCCCGACGGCGTGCGGGTCCAGCATATCGCGGCCGATCTCGGCATGACCGGCGCGGCCTTGCACTATCATTTTGGCAGCCGGGAGACTCTGATCGATGCGGTTAGGCGGTTCTCCGCAAAACGGCTGCTGACCGATATCGACGCAATCCTGGAAGCCTGGGACGTCGACCGGCTCGACTTGCAGCGTCTGAGCGCCCTGTTCCGGAAGACCTACGCCGACCGCGGCGCTGCCCGCCTGATATTCTGGTTGGCGTTGTCCGGTCGTAAGCCTCGCGGGTCCGGCTTGATGAAGGGCCTGATCGAGGCTGTGCACAAAGCCCGGCAACGACGCGCGCTGGCGGGCGGACGTAAGCCGCCGCCGATTTCCGATACCAGGTTCGTGATCGCGCTGCTCAGCAGCGTCCACGCCGTGATGCCGGTTGCCGGCGATGCGCTGTTGCTGAGCGCCGCGGCAGAGGCAGGCGGCGTCGGTGCCGAACGTTTCCTGGCCTGGGTCGTTGACCTGCTCGACGCCCACCTCAACGCGGTAAAACCCTAGCGTTCGATCCAACTTGCTCATCCGGCACCTTCCTACTACTTTAAGCGCTATAAGTAGCTGCACGGACGGTTTGCGTCAACGCTCGGTTCCGGCCGACTGATTTGCCCGGTCGGGCAAATCGCGGCCCATCGGCCGCGAATAGCCAGCCACGTCAGCGGCCACAACTGCTGCTAGTCGCCGCTCAATCCGATTGCTGCTCAAGTAGACCCAAGACCAGGGTCATGTTGTCCCGTTGGTCAAAAACTGACCTCTCGGAATGCCTGCCTTTTGGCGCAAAGCGGACGTTGAGCCCCGGAACGTCCGCTAGCAGTCTCTCCAGACCGTTAGTC
>JBATYU010001131.1:0-1639 GCA_049674245.1 Bradyrhizobium sp.
GAGCGAGGTCTATCCTCGACTCCGTCACACCATCAGTGTGAGGGACGACCGCCTGCCTTCCAAGCTAGCCGCGCGACGCGCGCCACCAACAGCGCCGTAGCTAGCGCGGCTTGCTTGGAAGGCCCCGGGGAGCCCGTTACCCCATCTGCGGGTGCATTGAGCACCCCGCGTTTCCTGCGCCCTCTATTCTTTCGAGGGAAAGGTTATGCACAACTCGGGCGCACTCCGCGCCGCGAGATGGCGGAGTGGTGTCTTCCAGCCGTCATTGCGAGGAGCAAAAGCGACGAAGCAATCCATTCCTTTACGCGGCGAGAATGGATTGCTTCGCGGAGCCTGTCATCGGGCGCGCATTCGCGCGACCCGTTGGCTCGCAATGACGGTGCTACCGGCAAGGGGGGCACCCCGGAATTACAGCCGCCATTAACCCTTTCCTAACCATACACCGGGCAAAAATTGCCGGGTGAAGTCGAGTGTCGTCGATCGCGTAGGACGGGAGCCCCCGTGGACGCCAGTGCGGTGCCTCACTTTCGAAACGGTGGTCCTTCGGCCGCCGCGCAGACGTTTGGCGCCCGCGACCGGCATACGCGGGGGGAAGCGGCAACGATGGTCGATGTGACGGCAGGTCGGGGCGCGGGAAGCCCGGGGACCGGGTTTCCGAGCCTCAGCGAAATCGGCACCATCCTAAAGCGCGGCGATCTCGCGCTGGCGTTCGGCATCCTCACCATCCTGGTCGTGCTGATCCTGCCGCTTCCCGCGATCGTGCTCGATCTTTTCCTGGCGATCTCGATCACGCTGTCGATCCTGATCCTGATGACGGCGCTGTTCATCCAGGCGCCGCTGGAATTTTCCTCGTTCCCGACCATCCTCTTGATCTCGACGATGCTCCGCCTGTCGCTCAACCTCGCCTCGACGCGGCTGATCCTGTCGCACGGACATGAGGGCACGGATGCTGCCGGCCACGTCATCGAGGCCTTCGGCAATTTCGTGATGGGCGGCAATTTCGTGATCGGGATCATCGTGTTCGCGATCCTGGTGATCGTGAATTTTGTCGTCATCACCAAGGGTTCGGGGCGCATCGCGGAAGTGGCCGCCCGCTTCCACCTCGACGCCATGCCCGGCAAGCAGATGGCGATCGACGCCGACCTTTCCGCCGGCCTGATCGACGAGAAGGTCGCAAAAGAGCGCCGCAAGGCACTGGAAGACGAAAGCGGCTTCTTCGGCGCCATGGACGGTGCCTCGAAATTCGTGCGCGGCGATGCGGTCGCAGGCCTTCTCGTCGTCTTCATCAACATCATCGGCGGCATCATCATCGGCGTCGCCCAGCAGGGCCTTTCCTTCGGCGAGGCCGCGCGCACCTATACGCTGCTGACCGTCGGCGACGGCCTCGTGACGCAGGTGCCGGCGCTGATCGTCTCGACCGCGGCGGGTCTGCTGGTTTCCAAGGCCGGCGTCTCTGGCGCCGCCGACAAGGCGCTGATCAAGCAATTTTCCGGCTATCCGCAGGCGCTCGGCATGTCGGCCGGCGTCATGCTGGTGCTGGCGATATTGCCGGGCATTCCGATGCTGCCATTCCTCGCGCTCGGCAGCGGCGCCGCGGCGCTGGCGTGGTCGGCACACAAGCGCAAGCGCGCCGTCAAGG
>JBATYU010001132.1:0-4854 GCA_049674245.1 Bradyrhizobium sp.
AAGCACTGCGTTCTCAGCTTCAAGCCGCAACGTCGACTTGAATGGCGAGGCCAGGACGGCCAGAACGAAACAGAGCAGCCCGATCATTCCGCCAGCTTAGGCGATTCCATCACGGCATCAACTCGAATACGGTTTTCGGTACACACAGGGCTGATCGCTGCCAACCACTTCTTGGGGCTCAGGTTCGAGGAGCGACGGTATCGAAAGGCTATTCTCGCGGTCGGCTTCCGCAGTTCTGCGAGTTCAAGGCTGCCCGTGAGGAAGGACCTGCTGTTCTTACTTTTGTTCTTCCAAATTAGCCCATAGCTGAGAGCGGCGTACTGAGGAACGACCGCTTCGCGCCAACAGCGGCCGTTCCATAAGGCTCATTCCGCAAAATGAATCTCTAGGCAACAACCAGTTCGCCAAACGAGATCCCAGCCTGTCGAGACATCGGCCAACCCCCCCGAACGTTGAAGCGCGTTCAGCGCTGCAGACGTTGGTTGTCTCTAGATCTTCTTTGATCTCTCGGGCACACGCATCACGTCACTGGCTGCTAGCAGAGCGAATGCCCGCTATTGGACAGGCACCAAAGCGAAGCCACCTGTTTACGCTACGTGCCACAAGATTTCGGCCAATAACCCGCGGTCAAACTGGAGGCAAAGCTGTTGCGTTTTATTTCTTCACGCAACGGCTGCTGCCTCTCCTGAACGTCGAGCAAAAATCTCTTGCATTGACCGACCGGACGGTTAATCTTAGAGGCACAACGGTCTTCCCGCTGGGGGACCAACCAACATTCAACAGGGAGGATACTTATGAGCAGACACGGACCGCGCTCGAACTCAGCTCATTTTGCATCAACTAGGCTGGCATTTGCGGGATCGCTGCTAACGACGATCGTTCTCGGCGCCAGCCAGGCCTTCGCAACGACCCCATGTACCGGTCTCGGATCCCTATCGATTCCGAACACCACGATCACGGGCGTGACGATGGTCCCCGCAACCGGCTCGACGCCCGCTTACTGCAACGTGCTCGCCACCGTAGCTCCGCAGACCGATATCCAGGTGCAACTGCCGACGAACTGGAAACAGCGCTATCTGCACCTCGGCGGCGCCGGCTTCGACGGCAGGATCCCTACGAACGCGCCCGCGTCGAACAACGTGAATCTTCTCGCCGAAGGATACGCAATCGGCGCCTCGAACGGCGGGCACAGGGCTGCCCAATATCCGGGCGCCACGTTCGCCGGCAATCAAGAGCTCGTCCTCGCATACGCCTACACTGCGATCGGAGATACGGACACGGTCGCCCAAGCGCTGATCCAGGCCTATTACGGTAGCCCAGCCAGCCATCGCTATTTCGACGGCTGCTCGAACGGCGGCAAGAACGCTTCGATCGCTGCGTCGAGATTCCGCAAGAACTACGACGGCGTGATCGGCGGCGACGGCGTCTGGGGCCACGCGGACGACCACGTTGGCGGCGGCGACATGGCCGGCTTGACGGCCGTCTGGGCACGGGTCGTCAACGTCACCAGCACTGTCAATCCCGCCACGTTCCCGGCGAAGCTGACGGCGCTCTACAACGCGGAGGTCGCGAAGTGCGATGCGCTCGACGGTCTGGCCGACGGCATCATCTCGAATCCGGGCAAGTGCCACTTCGACCCGGCGACCCTGGCTTGCACGGCGGGCCTCGATACGCCGTCATGCCTGACGCCCACCGAGCTCACGGCAGTGAAGACGCTCCAGAGCGATCTCGTCCTCGACCATCATGTGATCGGAGCGCCCTACGGCTTAGGTAACCTGGTCGGCGGACTGAGTGCGGTGGTCGGCGGCGGCCAGGCACTCGGTCAGGGCTTCCTGGCGATGGCCTACAACAGCCCAACCTTTATGATCTCCAACTTCGACCTGCAGAGGGACTTCGAATTCCTGTCGAAACAATTCGACAAGGTCGACGACATGACGGGTCCGTTGAACGGCGTCGCCAAATATGTCAGGGAGGGCGGCAAGCTGATCGTCTGGACCGGTGGCGAGGATCCGCTCGTTCCGACCGCTGGCTCGGTGCGGTTCGTCGAGCGCCTGCAGGACGTGGTCGATGACGCAGGCAGTGACAATGTGCGCCTGTACACCCTGCCCGGTGTCAATCACTGCGGCGGAGGCCCCGGCGCCGACACCATCGATCTGCTGACGCCGATCACCAACTGGGTGGAGAAAGGCGTCCCGCCGAAGGACCTGATCGCCTCGAAGCTCAACGCGGTGGGCGTGGTGACCTTCACGCGGCCTCTCTGCCCGTTCCCTCATTGGCCGAAATACACCGGGGGCAACGTCAACAGCGCATCGAGTTTCAAGTGCGTCAAACCTGACGATGACGACAGGCACGTGGAGTGGGCACGCTAGGTACGATCGGGCCGAAGCGCATCTGATGCGCCTCGGCCTCCTCTCGAGGAGAGCATCCGCGCTTGACCGTTGATGACCGTGGACTTCACGATTCCTTGGCTCGCTCGTCCGGCCGGTTGTCCATCAGGCCGCGGCTTTGCTCCACGCTTTCTTCGGACCCCATCTCGCGGCGACGCCCTTGCGCTTCGCCAGTCCTTCGCCGTCATCAGGCTGGACAGAGGACTTCCATCTCCAAGCTGTCGCTCATACCTGGCACACCAAAAAGCCCGCTGCCCGAGGGCAGCGGGTGCGATCGCGAAAGTCGCGATCAACGTGCCGATCCGCGTCAACGGTCGGCACTGGGGCTGCTTCCGGACCATCTGGACACCGCATCGCAGAGGTGCGGCCACATCGTGAAGCCCGGCGGGATCTGGGAGAAAAGCGTCTAGAGCAGCTCTTTCTGACGGCTTTTGCTCGCCGGCTTGGACTTGCCGTTCGGTCGGGATACCGCCGCCGCTGCGTCCGCGGCGCCGGCGAGGATTAGGCGCGTGACGAAGTCCGCATATTCGGCCCGCGTCATGGGGCCGCCTTCGCGGAACCAAAGATAGTGCCAGTTCAGCATCCCGAAGACCGTCATGGTAAGCGGTTTGAGGACACGCTTGTGGCTCACACTGGGGCGCGCAGCGGCAAGCGCGTCGGCGAGGATGTCAACGAGAACTCTCTCCTTCGCCAACAACGGCTGCTGCTTTTCCTTCGGCAGAAGCTTGAGGCTGGCGATCTGCACCTGATGCTCGGCATCGGCGTGACGGTATAGTTCGAGAAGCGTTGAGATGATCGTCTTCAAGCGCGCTTGGGGATTCGTCGTCTCTTCGTCGGCCTTCTGGACTACTGCGACCAACTTTTCGAGGTGGGAGCACAGGATGTCGAAGAGTATCGCCTCCTTGTCCGGATAATAGTGATAGAGGAGAGCCTTCGAAACGCGACAGGCATCCGCGATCGTGTTCATGGACGTTCCGACGTAGCCCGATTCCGCGAACAGCTGAGCCGAACGATGCAGGATAAATTGACGTTTGTCGTCGTAGTCCTTGGCGCGGGATCGAGCCATATTATTCTCTTCCGTTTTTCTGCCAGATTGGCTCTCTTGCGATTTCCGATCTAAATCAACAAAGGTAAATTTACAAATCACACAGCGGGCAAGTCCGCAGACCCGTGTTTGCCTGAACCAGCATTGATTGACCGCTCGGTCAATATTACACGGTTCCTGATGGCTTCAAGTCCATAAATCCTCGGCGATCGCAAGAAGATACGGCGAGGATAAGGTCTTCCGGGGGCCCGGCTGGTCCCTCCCCCTTTGTCCTGGCAAGCTCGTATGGATTGCCAACAACCTCACCAATGGGGTTGGACCACACGTCGGGATCCCCGTCAGCGCGTCCCGTGAACTGGTCTCCGTCGGATGGAGATGGAGCATCGGTCCAAATGCTGCGATGTCGGCTTGCGGACGTGCATGGTTCGTTGGTCAGCGCGCTCAGGAAAAGCATGTGCCGGCCACTAATCTCATTCTCGCGAATGGGCCTAAAGGCCCGACCGCCGGGACAGCCTACACGGGAGACGCCCACTGCGACTTGGGAAGAACTCGTTGCATTTAGAGCCGCAGCGAGGAAGCTCGGTGGCCGCTTCGGGGGGTCCGAGTCGCTGGTCCGCTACACCGCGAAACCCACTATTGCAGTAGCTTCATTTTCTTATCGGCGGGCAGCCTAACTCGCTCGGTGGCATCTTCACAGTTCGCCAAAAGCCGCCGTTCAACCTTCAGCGCAATGCCTGATTGATGTCGATGTCTTGATCGGCGGGCGCAGCATTGAACGCCGCTTCCCAAATCGCGATCTTGCCGTCGCGCATGGTCCAGACCTCAACGCCAAATCCCCTCATACGCTGACCCGTGCCGGCGTCTTCCCACTCCCCGTCCCAAATGTTCGTCATGACGTCGTTCATCAGCGTGCGAAACCGCTTTCTGAGCCGGTATCCCTTCTGCTTGGCACTTCTGGCTGTAAAGAACCTGCGGAGCGCGTCGTGTCCTCTGAATTCCGGGATAACGCCGAACCGGACAACGCAGTCTTCTGTGAAGCCAGCGACCAGAGCTTCGATGTTCCAGGGCATGAACAGCGACTCGACGTGGGCAACGAATGAACGCGCCTCTTCGTTGGTGCGAGGATTGCGATCCTCCTCTTTCCTGGCCGGTTGCACTGTCATCTCGATATCCTTCCGAACTGCGCCTTGGCGGCTGATTAAATTTGGCAATGGAAGCGCGGCATGATTTCCTGGCAGAGCAACCGTAAGGCATTCACGTCGCTGATGTTGACGAAGTAACGAGCCGCCCGGCACGAAGCGAGGCGACCCGGTCGGGGGCTTGTCGAGCCCGTCTTTGAAACAATTTGCCGCCCTGCAACGCCTGCTTGCCCTTAAGGGGTTTTCGCTTTCTCGGGCTTGATGGGTTTAGGGTGCGCAGCGC
>JBATYU010001133.1:0-6809 GCA_049674245.1 Bradyrhizobium sp.
ATGATGGCGTGCTCGCTCAACTCAAGGCCAAGCCGCTGCGCGGCGGCCCTAAAGGGCCGGCCTTGACTTGAGCTGCGCGCGCCATCCGGCACAGCCCGCGGTCGGGACGAAGAGGTGGCCGCAGTCGAACAAAAAGGTGACCGCCCATCCTTGACACACACATTCCCCCTGTGAGCAATCCATGGCTTCCAAGAGGAAAGTGGTGGATTGCTTCGTCGCTTTGCTCCTCGCAATGACGAGAATGGTGGGCACGGCGCGAACACGCGCCTTTGCCCACCCTACAAGCTAAGGCGTGGATGGCCGGGACATAGGCAAGCGGAAGCGACGCCGTCCTTCGGACGGCTATGCCCGGCCATGACGATGAGCAACTCCCCGCCTACGCGAAGAGGTTGGCGCCGCGTTCGCTTCCTCAACCCTCGAACTTGAACGAGACGTTGAGCTTGACGCGGTAGGCTTCGATCTTGCCTTTGGCATCGAGTTGCATGTCGAGCTTGACGACTTCGGCGACGCGGAGGTCCCGGAGGGTCTTGCCGGCCCTGTCGAGCGCTGTCACGGCCGCCTTTTCAAAGGATTCCTTGCTGGTACCGATCAGTTCGATGACTTTGTAGACACTCTCCGGCATTTCGTCCTCCCGTTCGGTGTTAGGCAGGAAGCAGGGTGCTCCTGCTGTCTTCGAGCCTAACATCGCGATACCGGCGCTGAAAGTCACAAGTGCCCAACGCAAGAGCGCGCCCGGCAAAACCGGGCGCGCTCCGATTTAGTCTGACGATTCAGGCACTCGCCTACTCGGTTGCGTATGTGAACTCGGGCATTGCGGTCAGACTGTCCTTGGTCGCGTTGAACACGGCGTGGTCCGGGTACCAGGGATTGGGCTTCACATTGTTCGCCGGCGAGGTGGTGGCCGTACCCGTCGTCGTGGTCGAAGCCGGACGGCTGCCCGGCGCGTTGGGCGCGCCGGAAACGCCGGTATAGGCAACCGGCTCGTTGACGAATTTGATCTTGTCAAAGGGCACCGCGACCAGATGCGCACCCATGCCGAGGAAGCCGCCGACGCTGATCACGGCTGCCTTGATGTTCCCGCTCTTGTCGGTCAACAGATCGTTGATCGAGCCGATGCTTTCGTTGTTGTCGTTATAGACGCTAAGGCCGGCGAGCTTCGAGGCCCGCCAGTCGCCCTTGAACGAAGCGTCAGAAGCCGCCGATGGCGCCATGTTGGCGCGATCGGAAGTTGCGGTCGGAGTTTGCGCGAATGCGACGCTGGCCATCAGCGCGGCACCGGCCACACCGGTCGTGATATATCTTGCGAACATGACGTCTTCTCCCTGATCAGAAATTGTCGTGAGACAACCCGCTGGTGCGCCGGCCGTTCCCGTCGCAGCGCGCAAATTCAACCCTCGCAGTTGCGCAAACGATCGCGGACATTTGGCGAAATGCGGGCGCGTCTATCCGGCTGCGGCATTTGCCGCAGGACGCGGACTACCACGCGATCAGAAGCCGCCCCAGTAAGGCGGTATGCCATAGTAGCGATGCAGTGCGGCTTCCTGCGAGCGATCGCCCCAGTCAAAATCCTTGTCGGCGCGGAACGAGGGCGCGTTCTTCAACTCGTTATGGCCGATGTCGAGCTCATAGGCCTCGAAGCGGGTGTTGTAGTTGAGCCGCGCCCAGGGCAGCGGCAAGAGATTGGATCCCATGCCGAGGAAGCCGCCGAAACTGAGCACCGCGTAGGACACCTTGCCGGTGACCTTGTCGATCATCAGCCGCTCGATATGGCCGATCATGTCGCCGTTCGGCCGTCGCACCGCAGTACCCTCGATGCGGTCGCTCGCGATCAACGCGTGCGGTCTGGTCATCACGTCAGGCATCATCACCCTCCCCTTGACGGGTTGGTGAAACGAATAACGCAAACGCCGGAAAGCAGTTCCCTTCAGGCTGCGATCGGTTCCAGTTCGGACTGAGATTCGGCAAAATACGCCACCGCCTCGAAGCGGTAATCGCAGGCCCGGCAACACCAGAGATAGGACGTATGGCCGGGGAAGCTTTCCACCCAGTCGGGCGCGGCGATCGGCTGGCCGCATTGAGCGCAGGGATTTTGTCGAGGCAAATAGCCGAGGGCTGGTCTGGCCATGGCGCGGTTCCCTTTTACTCTTTTATGTTTCTTATGTTTTGCAGGCTTTGTCGGTTTTTCGAATGGGACAGGCCTGCTGCCGGGTTCTCCGACTCTGACCTGGAAGTGTACGACAGCATTGAGACGATAAGACGGCGATGGCAAACTCGCCGCGCCCCGCCCGAACAATGAAGAAAATTTATTTCGCTTTGGAATCGACTGCCGGCTCGGCCGTGTGCAACGCATCCGCCTGGCGCAGGTGAATGGTCGCGATGTCGTCGGAATAGATCTTCTGCCAGCCGTCGATGTGATCGAGCAATTTGGTCGCCGCGCTTTGCGTGCGCATCAAGGTGGCCTCGATCTTGTACTCGTCGAGCAAACGGAACAGATTTTCCGGCTCCATCAGTCCGGACGCGGCGTTGTGATCGACGAAGAATTTCTCGCCGTAGAGTTCGGTGCGGCCGTCGATGAAGGGGGCGACGCCATTTGCGATCAAATAACCGCCGAAATCATAGTCGTTGAACACCCGCGTCAGATGCAGCTTCTTTAACTCAGTCACGGCGGCAACCGGGGAGCCGTGCATGTGCGGCTCGAAGCGATGCACCGACGCATAGGCGAACGTTCCCGCCACCAGTAGCGCGGCGACAGCGCCGAAGAGCGCGCCGCGTCTCGGCGCAGCCGCGGTCGAATGCGCGATGTCTGCGCTGCCGATCTGCTTCGCCAAGGGAGCGGCCAGCACGAGCGGTGCGAGCAGCGCCAGGATTTCGACGGAGCGGCCTTGGGCGAGCGCCATGTGCAACAGGCCGAGCAGCAGCGCGATCCGCATCGGTGGCAGCGTGACGCCGCGATAGAGCGCAAGGGCGATCCCGAGCAACAGGCAAATTTCGAATGCGCCGACGCTGCCGAAATCCGAAGGTCTCCATTCCATGATCAGCGGCAGCGCGCTGCCGAGCGCCAGGATTTTTTGCGAGGCGAGCAGCGAATTCCAGCCATAGGGCGTGAGGCAGCTCGCGGCCAGCGCGGCCAGCGCGAACGCCGCCCAGCGCAGGGCCAGCGATTTGCGCAAGCCTGCTTCCGCGCTCAGGACCGCATCGAGCGCGACGGCTGCGACCAGCATCAGGCCGAACACAAAGCCGCCATGCAGATTGGCCCATAGCGCCATCAGCGGCAGCAGAAAGTAGGACGGTGCGTCGCGCCTATCAGCGGCCGCGATCAAGCCTGAGACCCAGGCGATCATGACCGGCATTGCCAGCACATGCGGCCGCGCCAACAGATGCGGCACGGTGAGCGCCAACGCCGCGGCAATGAACACCAGCGTCGTGCTCTCACTCAAACGCCAGTTCAGGAATTTGGCGAGCAGCGCAAAGGTCGCCGCGATCGCTGCGGCTGCGAGAACCACCGGCCCGCTCCAGCCGGCGGTCGCATAGGCCCTGGCGTAGATCACCTGCGCCAGCCATTGCGTCGAGATCCAGGGTTGGCCGCGCATGGTAAAGGAATAGACGTCGGTCTCGGGCACCGCGAGATGATCGACAATCCACTGCCCGACCGTGATCTGCCACATCGTATCGGGGTCGATCAGCAGCCGGTTTCCGGCGAGCAGAAACAGCGCATAGACAAAGATGCCGACCCATAGCGGCAAAAGTCCACGCATGGGGCTTGCGGCATCATCGGCATGCGCGACGGATATCGTCATTCCCTGTGATCTCGGCGGTTTGGAGCGATCGATCGAAGCCGGCCCAAGGAAGCACATCAGCCATAATTCTAGGTAAATCGGCCGGTGGATTGTGGGGGGATCCGCCCGATAAAGCCCGTTTTTGGCCACATCCGCGCTCAAATCAGGAACGTAAAAGCCTCAAACTCGCGCGGTGCGCGGAAGCCGAGGGCGATCCCGATGAAGCGTTCGTTATTGTTTGCGTGGCTGATGACCATGACCATGCTGCCCTTTGCGCACACCGCGCAGGCCGGCGGTCACGGCGATTATGATGCCCTGGTGGCAACCCATGCCCAGGCCAATGGCGTGCCGCCGGCCTTGGTGCATCGCGTGATCCTGCGCGAAAGCCGCTATCAGCCGCATCTGGTCGGACGCTGCGGCTGCATCGGGCTGATGCAGATCAAGCTCGCGACCGCCCGCGGCCTCGGCTACACCGGCGACGCCGCAGGCCTGCGCGACCCCAACACCAATCTCACCTATGGGGTCAAATATCTCGCCGGCGCCTACCGCGCGGCGCATGGCGATCACGCGCGCGCCATGCATTATTATGCAAGCGGCTATTACTACGCCGCCAAGCGCCAACGGCAGGCAAGAAGCCTCGTCGACGCCAACGCGCTGGTTCCAGCGAAATAACCGTCCGGGTTGCGTGTCCGTTGACACCTCGCGCAATCGGGTTACATTAGGCGTGTTCCGAGGGGAGCTCCGACGAGGAGCTGAGATACCGCAAGCTTTGACCCGTTCGCGAGGTCCAAAGACCGCGGTGACCCTTTGAACCTGATCCGGGTCATGCCGGCGAAGGGACAGGGATGTACCAGAGTTTAGGACCGCGCGGGGAATCCCCCATTTCCATCATCGGCGCAGGCATTGCCGGTGCCTGGAATGCGTTGCTGTTCGCGCAGGCCGGCCACGCGGTGACCGTGCATGAGCGCAGCGATGCCGCGATCACGCAATCCGCCAGTCACTGGGCCGGCGGCATGCTCGCGCCCTGGTGCGAGGCCGAAGCATCCGAGCCCGTGATCAGCCGGCTCGGCATCCGCTCGCTCGATCTCTGGCGACAACATTTTCCAGAAACGCCATTCAAGGGATCGCTGGTGGTGGCGCACCCGCGCGACCGCAGCGATTTCGAACGCTTTGCCAAGCTCACGTCAGGCCACCGGCGGCTGGATGCACACGCGTTGAGCGAACTCGAGCCTTCGCTGGAAGGCCGTTTTCGCGACGGCCTGTTCTATCCGGATGAAGGCCATGTCGAGCCGCGGCGCATCTTGCCGGAACTGCATGCACGGATCCTGGCTGCCGGCGGCGAAATCAAGTTCAACAGCGCGGCAAACGCGGAGGATCTCGACGGCATCGTGATCGATTGCCGCGGCCTTTCCGCGCGCGACAGGCAACCGGGCTTGCGCGGCGTCAAGGGCGAGATGATCATCGTCGAGACCGACGAAGTCGAGCTGTCGCGCCCGGTGCGGCTGATCCATCCGCGCTGGCCGCTCTATGTGATCCCGCGCGGCGACGACCGTTTCATGCTGGGCGCGACGTCGATCGAATGCCAAGCCACCGGCGTCAGTGTCCGCGCGGCGCTTGAACTGTTGGGTGCGGCCTATGCGGTGCATCCGGCCTTTGCCGAAGCGCGCATCGTCGAATTCGGCTCAGGCCTGCGTCCCGCCTTTCCCGACAACCTGCCGCGCATTGCGATCGACAAGGACAAGATCGCCGTGAACGGACTCTATCGCCACGGCTTCCTGCTGGCGCCGGCGCTGGCAGAGCTGGTGCTCTCCTATGTCGGGCGCGGCGTGATCGACAATGAGGTGATGCGATGCGCGTGATCGTCAATGGCGAGCAGCGGGAGGTCTCCTCCCACAGCGTCGATGCGCTGCTCGCCGAGCTCGAATATCAAGGCACCCATTTCGCGATCGCGGTCAATTACGACGTGCTGCCGAAGAGCCGCTGGGCGGAAACACGGATTCAGGCCGGCGACGAGATCGAGATCATCACGCCGCGGCAGGGAGGATAGTCGTCATGCCCGGCCTTATGCCGGGCATCCACGTCCTTACTGTTTCAAACGAAGAAGACGTGGATGGCCGGGACAAGCCCGGCCATGACGGAGAGCAAAGACAGAGCGAAGAAAATGGTCAACTTCTACGGCAAATCCTTCACCTCCCGCCTCTTGATCGGCAGCGCGCTGTATCCCTCGCCCGCGATCATGCAAGGCGCGATCCGCGCCTCGGGCGCGCAGATTGTGACCGTGTCGCTGCGGCGCGAATCCGCAGGCGGCAAGACCGGCGATGCCTTCTGGTCGCTGATCCGCGAGCTCGACGTCGCGGTGCTGCCGAACACCGCCGGCTGCCGCAGCGTGCGCGAGACGGTGACCACCGCAAAGCTCGCGCGCGAATTGTTCGGGACGAGCTGGATCAAGCTCGAGGTGATCGCCGACAACGACACCTTGCAGCCCGACGTGGTCGGCCTGGTCGAGGCCGCTTCAGTGCTGATCAAGGACGGTTTTGAGGTATTCCCCTATTGCACGGAAGATCTTTCCGTCGCGATGCGGCTGGTCGATGCCGGCTGCAAGGTGGTGATGCCGTGGGCGGCGCCGATTGGAAGTGCAAAAGGCATCATCAACCGCGACGCGCTAAAACTGTTGCGCGACCGCCTGAGCGACGTGACGCTGGTGATCGACGCCGGCCTCGGCGCGCCGTCGCATGCGGCGCACGCGCTCGAGCTTGGCTACGACGCCGTGCTGCTCAACACCGCGATCGCGAAAGCCGCCGATCCCGTCGCGATGGCGGGCGCGTTCCGCGCCGGCGTCGAGGCCGGACGCTTAGCCTATGAAGCCGGGCTGATGGAAGCCCGCGACTTCGCCTCCCCCTCCACTCCAGTCATCGGGACCCCGTTCTGGCATGCCGTATCCTGATCGATTCTATCCCGTGGTGGACAGCGTCGCCTGGGTGGCGCGGCTGGCGCTGCTCGGCGCCGGCACCATCCAACTGCGCGCCAAGGACC
>JBATYU010001134.1:0-27611 GCA_049674245.1 Bradyrhizobium sp.
GCACACCTTCGGCGTAGAGATATTCCGGAATTGCGTAGCGGTCGGCTAAGTCACCGTGACCGCGATGAAAGGCGGTGTCAAAGCACGCGACCTGGGGGCGATCCGGGAAACGGGCCAGGATCGATCGGATCGGTGCAAGATTGTACGGTTGATGAAGCGGCGCCAGTGAAATGTATTTTTCCAGTTGCGCCAATACGTTTTGGTCGACCCGCACCGGCCGGTCGTAATCCGGGCCGCCATGCACGACGCGATGCCCGATCGCAATCGGATCGATCTTCAGCTCCCCGCGCAACCAGGCGCCCGCTGTCGTGATCGCGGCCGCGACGTCGCGGACGGCTTCATTTTCATAGCTGCGGTCGATCAGCACGGCGCCGTCGGCCCCGGTGGCGCGCAGCCGCGGCCGGCTTCCGACGCCATCCATCTGGCCCTTGATCTGGCGCTTCAGGCTGCCGTCCTGTCCAATCCCGAACACCTGGAACTTGACACTCGACGAGCCGGCATTGGCGACGAGGATGGTATCCATGACACTCACGCGGCCGCTACGCTTGAGGAACGGCGGCGGGCATCGGCATAGAGCACCGCAACCGCGCAGGAGGCCATGCGACCCCGAAGCGAATCCGCGCGCGATGTGAGGATGATCGGAACCCGCGCGCCCAGCACGATGCCGGCCGAGTCGGCCTTCGCCATGAAGGTGAGATTTTTCGCCAGCATGTTGCCGGCCTCGAGATCCGGTACAACCAGGATCTGCGCCTGGCCGGCGACGGCAGATTTGATTCCTTTGATCCTGGCGGCCTCCGGGTCAATGGCATTGTCGAACGCCAGCGGCCCGTCGAGCAAGGCCCCCGTAATCTGGCCGCGGTCGGCCATCTTGCACAGCGCGGCGGCCTCGATGGTCGAGGGAATTTTGGACGTTACCGTTTCCACGGCGGACAGGATTGCGACCCTCGGCGTGCCGAAACCGATTCCCTGCCAGAGATCGATCGCATTTTGAACGATGTCCACTTTGCATTCGAGGTCCGGGAAAATGTTGATCGCCGCGTCCGTGATGAACAAGGTCTGGGCATAACCGGGCACACCGATCACGAACACGTGGCTGATGCGTCGGTTGGTGCGCAGGCCGGTCGATTTCGCGGTCACGCTGCGCATAAGCTCGTCGGTATGAAGGCTACCCTTCATCAACAGCTCGCCCTTGGCTTCGTGGATCAGTTCAACGGCCTTTGCTGCCGCAGCTTCACTATGGCTAGCGTCGACGATTTCGAATTGCGAGATATCGAAACTGTGCTTCGCCGCCACCTCCCTGATCTTGCCCGCAGGTCCTACCAGGACCGGCTTGATGATACCGCCGGCGGCGGCTTCGCAGACGCCCCGCAACGACGCCTCGTCGCAGGGATGCACTACTAGAGTGACGGCTGCCGGCACTTGCTTGGCCGCTGCGAGCAGTCGGTCATACTTCCCTTGCGGCTGCATTTCGCCGGCCTCGACTGGAACTACGCTCATGGTTCTGCTCCCAGTTGTCGCAGCTGCGGTTACGATGCCTTGGCTCTGTCTGTGTTCGGAACGAAAGGGACGCTGTCGGCACCGGTTCCCGAAGGCCCGGCCTCATCGACATCGAAAAGTGACACAACTCTCTTCAGCCGTTCCGCGGTTTCACCGGTGATTTCGCCGGCGGCGCTCAGAACATTGCGAATGGCGGCGAGGCCCTTCCTTCGTTCGCCGATGTCCGCCGGCAGCAACTTCGGAATTGCCGCGAGTGTAGCTTCCCGATCCAGCAACAGAAGAAGGAACTGCTCGCGTGCCATCGCCTTGAATTCCGGCAGCGTCAATCGCGATGCGGCTCCGGTCAGACGAATCCGGCGCAATGCCTCAACGCCGCGCTCGTCGACGGCGCCGCGCGCAGCGCCTGCATAGAGCAGACCGCGGATGGTGCATTCCTGGAGACCACCTTCGGTGATCCGCGATTTCAGCTCCGCAATGCGTTTTGCCAGGAGCTCGCGGTGCATCAGGGACTTCCCCGGCCTCCGCGGCCGAGCGGCGTCAGGGTTGACGCCGACCGCGGCCTGAAGCGCGGGCGATCCATAAATGGCAAGGAACATCGACTCCGAGGCTTTCTCAGTGGTCTCCCGCCAGGCGTCGAGCGCCTTAACGATCTCCGCGGAAACCTTCTCCTGAGCAACGATGAACGGATTGTCCGACGCCGCGGCCTTGCGATGCTCGCGGACCTGCTCGGCGGCTTTCGCCAGCGGTGCCATCAAAGGATTGGCGTCGGTAAACGCCTCGTACTGCAGGCGTCCGGTATCAAAGCGCTTCATCGCCTCGGCGACCTGCGGCGTGAAGATCGCCTTGACCATCGGCTGCATGAAGGCGCGATAGAGCGAAAGATTGATTTCGGAGACTCGCGCGGCGGTGGCAAACCGGCGCTCGTCCTCCGGCGAATTGCCGCCCATGGCACGGATATCATCCAGCGTCCGCGCCTCGCAGCGCATGTTCCAGTCACCCGATATGAGATCGGGATTGACGGTGTCGCCGGATTTTCGCGTGAACGTCGCCTCGTAGAGGCCGGGAGGCAGTATATCGATCAGGTCGATATTGCTGGAGAACTCGCTGTGCTCCTTCTTTGCGACGCCGCCGGAGACGAAGATTCCGAGATGGCCGACGGTCTCGTGGACGGTATAGACAATGGTCTGGCCGAACGACCTGATCTCGTCGACGTCGTCATAGAGGTCGAGGATCCAGCCGAGCGCTTGCTGCGGCGGCGTGATGTTGTCGCCCTTCGAGCAGAACACCACGATCGGCGAGCGAATGTTGCGAAGATCGACGGCCGTGCCGTCGGAGGTCTCGATGCGTCCGGCGGCCAGATTGTTGCCGACAAACAGTTCGTCGACGATGAACTGGATTTCCTCGGCATTGAGGTTGACGTGTCCGCCCCACCACTTCTCGAATTCGAGGTAGCGCTTCGCTTCGGTATCGACGTTGGAGTAGACGTTGTATTGCTTGGTCCACAGCGTGTTGGCCGGATTCTGGTTCTCGAAATTGGCGACCAGCTTGCCGCCGTCGAACGTGCCGCCGCCCATGTCGCTGGTCAGCGCCGTCAGCCAGCTTCCGCCCAGCAGACCGCCCGAATAGCGCATCGGATTTTGTCCACGTACACCTGCCCAATACGACAGCGGCGCGCCGGCGAGGATGATCGGGCCGAACAGCTCCGGCCTAATCGAGGCCAGGATCATGACCGCCCAGCCGGCCTGGCAGTTGCCGATCACGCACGGCTTGCCGTCGGCGTCGGGATGAAGCGATATGACTTTTTCAAGGAACACCGCTTCGGCTTTGGCGATATCCTCGATGGTCTGGCCCGGCATCGGATCGGGCGTGAAGCCGATGAAATAGCAGGGATGCCCCGCTTTCATCGCAACGCCGATCTCGCTGTCGGCCTTGAAGCCGCCGATGCCCGGGCCATGTCCGGCCCTCGGATCCACCACCACGAAGGGGCGGCGCTTCATATCGAGCTCGACGCCCTTCGGCGGCACGATGCGCACCAGCAGATAGTTCACCGGCCGCTTCAGCGTGCGTCCGTCGATCACAAGCTCCGCGGCGTAATCAAGAACATGAGGGACCGTCTCGGCCAAGTGCTCGCGATACTGATTGCTGCGCTGGCGCATCACGTCGCAGAACAGAACGCTGCGCTGGCCTGCATCAATCATATATTCGAGGGCGGGACCGAAAAGGCCGAGGGACGGCGTGCTGCCTGCTGCCTGCTGATTGTCGCTGGACATATTTCAGTTCCATCTTTTCGAGGTTTTCGAGGTTTCCTGATCCTCCAGTTAGGCGATGCAGCGAGGCAGCTGTTGATCTACCTCAACAGACCCTTTGACGAGCGCGTTATTTTTGATGTCAAAATCCTCGGTTAGGTCCGGAAATCCGCCGCAAACAGCGAACATTCAGGAGTTTCATCATGAACATCGACGATCTGCTGCCATCAGCCAAAGACATCCGGAAACAATCCGCACTCAAGGAAGCTGAAAAAGCCGAGGCGGAAATGCGCCAGATGGCCGCCGCCGAAGCCGAAAAGCAGTCCTTGATCGATGAACTCTCCAAGCCTTCGGGACTTTCCGAGGAAGAAAAGGTCAAGCGTGCTTCCACAGTGATCCAGCGCGCGGTGAGAAATGGCCTGCATGAGATCCAAGTCTACCGGTTCCCGAACATCCTTTGCTCGGACCGCGGTCGAGCGATCAACCAGATGGAAAAAGGCTGGGAAAACACGCTCACCGGAATTCCAAAGGAGATTTATGAGCTCTGGAGGGACTACCTGCAGCCGCGCGGCTACAAGATCGCCTATCAGATCATCGACTTTCCTGGCGGCATCCCAGGCGATATCGGCATTACGCTGAGTTGGTAAAGCATCCGCGGATCCAACGGGCAAACGCTCATGGCCAATGAAAAAGACTCCAGGATGAAGCGCAAGCCCTATGAAAAGGAGCTGCGCAAACTTCAGGTCGAGCTTTGCCATCTTCAGCGGTGGGTAACGACCAAAGGACTACGGGTCATCATCCTGTTCGAAGGACGCGATGCCGCCGGCAAGGGCGGCACGATCAAGGCGATTACCGAAAAAGTAAGTCCGCGCGTATTCCGGACGGTAGCCCTCCCCGCTCCTTCCGATCGGGAAAAAACCCAGATTTTCTTCCAGCGATACATGCCACACCTTCCGGCCGCGGGAGAAATCGTCATCTTCGACCGAAGCTGGTACAACCGGGCCGGCGTCGAATACGTCATGGGCTTTTGCACCCCCGCACAGCACGAGCGTTTCCTCGATCTTTGTCCGGAAGTCGAAAAATATATCGTGGATGGCGGTATCATCCTGATCAAGTTCTGGCTCGAGGCCGGCATGGAGGAGCAGGAGAAACGGTTCACCGCCCGGATCGACGATCCGCTCCGGCAGTGGAAACTCAGTCCGATGGACGTCGAATCCTATCGGCGCTGGTACGATTATTCCAGGGCGCGCGATCTGATGTTCAAGGCTACCGATTCGAAGCATGCGCCGTGGTACGTCGTCCGTTCCGAAGACAAGAAGCGCGCGCGGCTGAACTGCATCTCGCACCTGCTGAAGGCGATTCCGTACAAGCGGCTGCCGCCCGAACAGATCAAATTGCCAAAAAGATCCGACAAGGACCGATACAACGACCAGGCCAGCTTACGCCGAATGAAATTCGTGGCCGAGCGGTATTGAACTCGTCAGCCAGTACCCGTTGAACAGGTGGAACCAGCGCAGCGACGAGCTGCCAACGTGTTGGCTCACCCTCCAAGTGTCGGAAGCTATGCGATCGCTGCACAGATTCTCTACTAATGCCTGCTTGCCGCAACAGCCTACGGGCTTGGCCGAGCGAGCTGCGCCGATTGCAAACGCTTCACGAATGCTGGAGAGCAAATGAAGCAGATCGCCGAAGGGGTGATGTCTGCTGCGAAGGATGCATCGGAGAGAGGAAGTCTTAGCCGACGCTCCATGCCTGACCGCATGCCGGTGCGGCGGCGTGTCGCTGCAGTTGGTCAGTGGCCGGCTTCAATCTGCCCCAGCGCGGCGTGAAGATACTCATCCATCTTCTGAGCGACCTGCTGCTGCGCGATGCCCTTCGGCGCCAAGTCTTTTGATACCTTGCGCAAGATATCGTCACTGGTTTGACTCTCCAGGTTGGCGGTGACGAGTTCATTCGCGTAGGCCACGGCGGCATCTCCGGTCAGGCCGAGCTGACCCGCAGCCCAGCTGCCCAGCATTTTGTTGCACCTGGCCATGGCCTTGAACCTCAGCTCTTCATCGTGGATGAATTTAGCCTCAAAACCCTGTTCGCGTTTGTCGAAGGTTGTCATGATTTCAGTCCCGACTGCATCCGGATGTGTTGCCGCCTCTAGAAGGCGGTGGTGGGTGCCAAACTTATATGGATGGACTTGTAATGGTCGAGCAGCGCAATGGCGCGATCAAGTTCACCGCCGGCCGGTTGCTTCTCCAAGCCTTGCTGGATTTCCTCAATCTTCGACCTGAGTGCGGCAAGGTCAAAGTCTTCAACGGATGAGGCAGAATCCGCCAGGATCGTGAGCTGCTCGTCCGAAAATTCGGCCAGGCCTCCCAAAACTACGAATTTTTCGCTGACGTTCCCAGCCATTGCCGTCACGATCCCCGGGCGAAGCATTGCAACGATCGGTGCGTGGCCGGAAAGGACGCCGAAATCGCCCTCAACGCCGGGCAGGTCCACCTGATCGACCTGGCCGGAAAACAACAGGCTCTCGGGCGATACAAGGCTCAGCTGGAAGGTCGACATAGCGTTTTCCTATCGTCCGACGGGGACTTCAGGCCGAATTGCAAAGTTTTCTGAGCATGAGGCGGATTGAGGCGAGACGCAAGAACTGGAGCTAAAAACTGGAGCTAGAGCTTCTAAGCTCATCAAAGATTGAACGAATTTCTTGATTCGGCGCAACGCACAGAGTTCGATACGTATCCAGGAACCCCAGCCACCGCTTTTTCACAATGCTTGCAGCTCTGCAACGGTTGCAAACGTCGATTTGCGGGCGTCAAAAAGTGACTTCAAAAAACAATTTATCCTCGACCACGTTCTCGGTCGTGGCCGGCTTGGGCTTGTCCACCCGCAAAACCACGCCCTTCGCTTGGCTGTTAAGCGCGGCGACGAGTTCGTCGAGCGGCATCTTGCCCCAGCGTTTCTTGACCGCCATCTCATGGTCGACCGGAATCATCGCGACCCGCAGCCGTTCCATCTCCTCAAGGCCCTGCGCTTTCAGCGTCGCGTTGTGGCTGCCATGGTGGCCGACCTTGTAGAAGATCGCGCGCTTGAGCAGGTCGGGTCCGGTAACGGTTTTGCCGTCCACCGTCCATGAGCGGTCCTGCCAGGACAGCCAGTTGCCGACCTGGGCGTCAGCTGCGAACAACAGCACATCGCGATCATTACCGGGCAATTCGATCGCGATCACGAGGCTGGTATTGTTGGTCAAGCTGTCGAGTTGCAGCGCCAAGTCGGACGCCCCGCCGAGCCAATCGGCATCGATCCGCCGCCACGCATCGGGCGCGGCGTTGCCCGGCTGCCAGTAATTCTTCCTGAAGAAATCGAGTTCAGGCGCCGATTGCGCGTAGGCGAACGGAATTTCGTATTGCTGGTCGAATGGACGGCCGTCGTCGGTGTCGCCCAAAGCAGTACCCGCGCCATCCATGAACATCCGAAAACCGTCGAGCGCCAGACCGTAGGTTTCCTTGTTTGTCGCCGAGGGGTTGATCTTGCGCAGCATCTTTTCGTCGTAGGGCGGCCCGAGCACATAAAAACGCGCATTGATGCCCGCGGGCACGACCGGCGGATCGGTCGGCAAGCAATAGCGCGGCTTGGAAGGCTTCGCCTTGGCCCGGACATTCTCGAGTGCCTCTGCGGTCGTCGGCCCCTTGGCCGCGCCGAAGAATTCCAGAATTCCGCCGAGCTCCGCCACACCGTCCGAATCTCCGGCCAGTTGCATCTGGCTCAATCCCATCCGCAGGGCGGCAAGCGCCTGGCCTTTTTCCTGCTTCAGTTTCTGGGTCAGCTGGTCGTCGGGGTTTTCGGTCCAGGCGAGCCAGACCTGCCCGACTTTCGTCAGCTTGTCGAAAGACGGCTTGGCCTGAACGAAGCCGGAGAGATGGTCCCAGTGCTCGTGGGTCGCGATCAACAGATCGATCTCCCCGCCGGTAACAGCGACAATGTTGTCCATCACCTGCGTCATGATGGTGCCGGGATCTGCGGTACCGAGCACGACGCCGCAGTCGATCATGACGTAGAATGGCCGGCTGCTGCCGTCGGTGCGCGGCAGCGAGATCAGGAAGCAGTCGCCTAGACCCTGGCGATACATTCTCACCTTGGCCCGGTAAGGCGAAGCCGGCGTCGCTGCTGCGGTTGTCGCGCCCTGCACCGCCGGCGCCCCACGCCGGGTTCGCCGCGGCGCCGCCGATTTGCTAGCTACTGTCTTCCTTGCCGTACGCGCCAATGGACTTCTCCTATCCGTGCACGTGATGCATCAAAGCGAAGGGCTCGCGCACCGCAGCTCCGTCAGCGAAGTAATTGGCATGCAGCCCGTCGCTGCTCGCCATGCCGAACTTCATCTGGTTGGCAAAGCGGTAGGGACTGTCGACCTTCTTGCGGACCATGTAGCGGACCTCCGCCGTCGCGAGGTCGATGATCAATGTGCAGCCGCCGCGGAATCGCGCGCCCGGCATTGCCGTCGGCCGGAAACTCTGCGTGATTTCGACGACGAGGTCGGAGCGTATGTTGCCTTCCGGGCCGACCCGCCGTACCGGCCGCACCGAATGAACCTCGATCGGACGAAGCTCGCCGTCCTGATCGCCGATCTTGAAGGGCTGCGCCTTGGGGATTCGGAGCAGGCCTAACGCCGCCATCTCATCGTCATTGACCTCGTCCTTGTTCATCAGCCAGTCCCAGAAAATCCCACGGTTCTTCTCCGACAGCTCGTAGGCGTCTTCTCGCTTGCTGTTCAGATCCCAACCGGTCAACATCTTCTTGAGGACATCTCGCACCTTTTCCTGCCGCAACGGCAACGGCGGCGCTTCCCAAAGCAGGCTGCCGGGCGACAGATGCTTCACATCGCTGGGGTAAATGCCGCGATCACGGAATGCTTCGATAAATGCCGTGCGATATCCAAGTTTGTCGTATGGCACGAGATCGGTATCAGCCGTAATCAAGGCGCGCAGATACTCCCCGAAGAAGATGTCGACCGGCGGGCAATAATCCAGCGCCCGAATGCATATGTTCAGAATCTGCGCGGCGACCTTGCTCGCTTCGCGCGCCAGCCGATTGACCAGATCCACCGAGATCGCACCGGGGGGCAAGACGCCGGTGCCGTTGGTCGCCAGCCGCAGGAGATCGGCGGTTCGGCGCTTGTAGATCTGCAGGAACGCATCGAACACCGCGGCGACAAGGACGGCGCCGTGGGCATGGGGTTCGTCTTTTGTATCCTCATAATCGGTTTGCTTTGGCCAGCGGCGAACCCATTTGGCGTCGCCCGCACTGCCATCCTTCGGCGGTTCCACTTCGCCGATATAATCGCGCAAGGCACCGTAACGGCCGGTCGCCTCGCCGAACTGGATGGCGAGCTGCCCGAGCAGGTTCTGCTGTTCGAGGTCGCCGCGCGTTGCCGCGATCTGATGGGAGAGCGCTTCGGGAAGCGTGAAGTGCTGGAATATCGCAATGATATCGGCAAAGGCCTCGTGAAAGGCGAATACGTCCGGATTGGTCGCTTCACGGAACCGCCGGTGAACGCCATCGAGCAAGGCGTGGGTCGTCTCGTGAGCCACGACATCGTGAGAAACCGCCGTGAAGACCACGCTGCCTTTCATCAGCCCCTCTCCGCTGGAGGCCGGGGCGGTAAAATAGCCGAGCAATAGCGCCTTGTGCTCCGGACTGTAATAGGCATTCTTCGCGCGCAGCGCGTGCGGGTAGATGCGTAAGCGGTCGACATATTCCGTGGTCGTTTCCTTGCCCTCGTGGCGAATCTCGCGCGGCGCCCACAGCGCGACGCGGCCCAGCGCCTTTTCGAAATGTTCGATCGTCTTCATCGCCACCGCGTAGGCCATCTGCTGATGGAACTGCGGGCTGGCTTCGGATGGTGTCAGGCCCGATCTCGTCAGGATATACGGGTCGTTCAGGTCAACCGGCGCGTAGCAACATTGGCTCGCCGGGTCGACGTCGATCACCTCGATATATTTGCCGATCGGACCCGGCTTCAGGTCGTCTTCCCAGCGCACTTCGAGCGTGCCTTCGTTGATACCGACGGTATCGAGCTTGGCGCCGAGCGCCGGATCGTAGGCATAGACACGCAACGGCCGATGAGCCGGGATCGGCACGCGGGGATTGACCGCGTGGTCCAGATGCAGTTGCTCGATCGCGTTCAACCCGCGCGGCGGGCTTACGGGGACGCTGACTTGCGCGCCCTGGACGGAGCCGCTCAGCGCCTGGCGCAATGCCTTTGAGGCGCGCGGGTCGGCGGCCAGGGCTTCCGCGAGGCGGCGCAGCTCCCCCGGTGAGGCATGAGCCGGATCGGCCGGCATGACGCTTTCGATCGCGGAGTTCTGCGAGAGCTGCAGCGCCTCGAGTTCCAGCATCTCTTGCTGCGGCCCCGCCGCGGCTTGCATGCCTAGACCGGTCACGACCTGCTGAATCGGAAATGAAACCGTGTCGCGGGAAGTCTGGCGCAGCACGGCTGCCGCCGCCGGTGCCTTCGCGAGCGCTTCGTTGGCGCGCAATTGGCCCTGTCCAAGGCGTTTGACTTGCTGCTGATCGCGATCGGCGCTGTCGAACAGCGCGCCGCGGATCGCCTCGACCCGCATCCACGCTTGCGGATAGGCATCAACCGTGGCCCGGTTCTTTTGCAGCCAGATCGCCGCGGCGGCTGCGACCTGCGGGGTTGCGGCCGACGTTCCCTGGCCATCGAAATCGACGATATCGCGGCAGCCGAAGCGCGCCCACGGCACGTTCGGGGTGGGCGCGGCAATCGCCGTCGTCATTTTGCTGTCGGGACCATAATTGCCGGCCATCAGGCGAATGCCGAGATCGGCATAGGGCTTGCCGTCCGCCATCACGCCGCAGGCGGCGACGACGCGGTTAAACCGCGCGGGGTAGACGATGTTGTGGGTCGGCAGGTTGCCAAAATTGTTGCCGGCGGCGGTGACGATGAAGACGCCCTGCTCGTACAGCGCATTCACCGCATCCGCCCACGCCTGCGAGGCCAGGCCGCCCATGCTCATGGTGATGATGTCGACCCGATTGGGGCCGTTGGCATTGAGCGAATGCACATAGTCGAACGCCTTTGCGATCGTACTGTTGCTGAACAGCACGACCCGGTTGGCGACCCGAACCGGCACGATTTCCGCAAACGGCGCGCCGCCCAGCAATGATTGTCCCGGCAGCGCGGTGCCGGCGAGGATGGAAAGCGTGCCGGTGCCATGGCCGAGATTGGTGAGGAGCCCGCTGGTTTGATCGCTCGCATCGTTCGGATTGTCGTCATCGACGAAGTTGTGCCCGAGATCCCGCCGCAGCCGTTTTGGCAAAGTATCGTGATTGGGGTCGTAGCCGGTGTCGAAATGCGCGATCCGCACTTTCGATGCCACCTGCGGGCCGCCGATCGCGGCAATGGCGCTGTCAAATTGCGAGTGCGAGGCGGCACGGAACCAATAGGGGTTGCCTTCGCTGGGGAAATCGGAACTTTGCGGGTCCGCGCTCTCGCATGACTGCACCAAAGACTGGCCGCCTTCGGCGGAACTACCCGTAATCCATCTTTGCTCGAGGTCAGGCTCGGCGAATGTGGGCGCCGGCGCGCCGGCGACGCCGAATCCCTGCTGCATCAGCGCGTGACAGATGTCCCAACTATTGGCTTCGGCAAATCCAGGCGGCGGCGTCAGGATGTGCCAGACGTCGCCGCTGGCGGCGCCGAACGCCGGTTGGGCGTCGATGCTGTGGAACAAGCGGGCGGCCCTGAACGTCACCGCTGAAACGCCGAAGGTGAGCTGCGGCGCGGAAAGCCCGGGCGCAGCCTTGACTAATATGCGCTGCATCAAAATGCTCCATCCGGGCGGTCAACCCGAAATGCCCGGCGTCGCTGCGTCAATATCGAACTATAAATGACTTCGCCTTCAGCGTGTGTGATCTGAATAACATATCCAGCCGAAAGGTCGATCTTTACGAGTATTGCAGGTAAATAACCGCCGGGCGTGCCGATGCCCGTTGCAGGCGGAAGAGGCGCTGCGCTTCAAACCGGCGGCGTGCCGTGGGTATGGAAGGACTCGATCGTCTTCAAGCCCCAGGCCTGGCCCTTCTTGCGTTCCTCCTCGCTCCACACGATCGGCTTCCAGTCCGGCGCCAGGATCAGCCGCGCGCCGGCGTTCGCCACCTCGATCCGGTTGCCGCCGGGCTCGTAGACATAGAGGAAGAAGGTCTGCTGGATCGCGTGCTTGTGCGGGCCGGTCTCGATGAAGACGCCGTGCTCCAGAAAAATATCGGCGGCGCGCAGGATCTCTTCGCGGCTGTCGAGCGCATAGGTGACGTGATGGAATCGCCCGGGCTTGCCGAAATGGTCCCGTGTGTAGGCGAAATCGTAGCTCTTGTTCGACATCGTCATCCACATCGCCGCTTCCGTGCCGTCATTGAGCACGATCTGCTCGGTCAGCCGGCAGCCGAGATAATTTTCGAAGAAGAGGCGGTTGGCCTTGATGTCCACCGCAAGGCAATTGAGGTGATCGAGGCGGCGGACATTGACGCCACGCGCCGGAAAGCGCTGCGCCTGGTTCTTCAGCGCGGGTCTTAGCTCTGGTGGCGCCTGATACCACTCGGTTTCGTAATAGAGCTCGACGATGTGACCGTCGGGATCGCGGCAGCGGAACGCCGGCCCCTGCCCCATATCGCCGTCGGTCCAGCCGATCTCGAATTCGGAGCCTTTGAGCGCGGCGACGCGGCGTTGCAGCGCCTGCGGGCTGCGGGCACGCAACGCCATGTGCTCCATCCCCGACGTCTTTGACGCCGTCAGCTTCAGCGAATAGCGCTCGTAATCGTCCCAGCCGCGCAAATAGACCGACTCGCCTTTTTGGCCGCTGACGGTCATGCCCATCACGTCGACAAAGAATTTCAGGCTCTCGTCCGGTTTTGGCGTCAGCAACTCCATGTGGCCGAGATGGGCGAGATCGAAGATCGGTTCCGGGGTCATTCGAATTTTCTCCTTTGGGATTACTTCCCGTCATTGCGAGCGTAGCGAAGCAATCCAGAGTCACTATGCCGTGCCATGGATTGCTTCGCTTCGCTCGCAATGACGGTCTCCTAGCGCAGCGCCCGCGTCACATCGTCAAACAGCTCATCGACTGCAAAGGCATGTGGAATGAGGCCCTGCTGCGCCGTGTATTGAATGATCATTTGCAGCGAGCGGCGCATCTCATCCGCGCTGAACCGCGGCGCGGCCGGCGCGGCCTTGGCGGATTCCGCAAGCAGCCGATGAACCTCGCATACGATCTCGGGATTTTTTTCGGACAGCGACCGGCTAACCACCACCATGTGGTTGATCGGCAAAACACCATGCCTTGCAAACCATACATTTTCCTCGCTAGCCGCATCCGGAAATAGCGGCTTCAGGCCCGCCTGCTCAACTTTCTCCCCGAGCACCGCATCGAGTTCCCCCTCGAGCAGCATCTCGATGATCTGCTTGCCTGCGGGCGCGCGCGCGGTCGTGTCGCGAAATTCGGCGACGTGCGCCTCCTCGAAGGTGACCCAATCAATCGAGCTCAGGTCGACCCGATAATCGTTGGCCAGGATGCCGCGCAGCCAGGCGCCGGTCGTGGTGGTGAAGGAGCGAATGCCGACGCGCCTGTTATTCAAGTCGCAAGGTATCAGCGTTCCGAATTTTGCGTTGTAGAGGGCGTACTCATGCTGAAACCGCGCCACCACCACGTTGGGCAACAACACCATCGGCTTGCCAAAACTTTTCGCCATCAGATAGGTGACGATCGCCATCTCGGAGACGTCGAACGCCCCTTCCCGTACCATCGGCTTAAAACCCTTGTTGGTCGGCGAATAGTCGACGAAATCGAAGGCGACCAGATCGGACGTGATCGAGCCGTTTTTCAGCGCGGCCGTACCGGGATGGTCGCCGAGCAAGGTGCGCAGGCGCATCGCCACCTCAGTCGGACTCCGGCTCGTCGAGATAGACGAGGCCCGCTTTCGCAAGCGGCGCGCGCATATTGTACATGTCGAGCCCGAGCACGCCCGCGGCAAGCTCCTGGCGCTTGCCCTCCTCGTCGGCGTGGCGCTTTTCGCCCTTGATCACGACCTCGGCGGCATCCTTGCGGCCGACGACGACGACGCCGTCGTCATCGGCGACCACGGCATCGCCGGGCATAACGTTGACGCCGGCGCAGACGACGGGAACGTTGACGGCCCCGAGCGTCGCCTTGACGGTGCCCTTGGCGGAAATCGCCTTTGACCACACCGGAAAGCCCATTTCACGGAGTGATTTTGCATCGCGGACCCCGGCATCGATCACTAGTCCAGTGACGCCGCGCGCCATCAGCGAGGTCGCCAGCAGGTCGCCGAACATGCCGTCGCTATTGTCGGCGGAACAGCCGACCACCAGGATGTCGCCGGGCTTGCACTGCTCGACGGCGACATGGATCATCCAGTTGTCGCCGGGATGCACGAGCACCGTCACGGCCGTGCCGGCCGCTTCGCCGCCAGCCCACACCGGGTGCAGATAGGGTTTCATCAGCCCGAGACGGCCGTACGCCTCATGCACGGTAGCGACGCCGAGCGCGCCGAGCCGTTTGACCAGCGCCGCATCCGTGCGGCGGATGTTTCGGATCACAATTGTTTTCACGCCAATTCCTCCACCGCCATCGGAAACAGCCGCTGATAGGCCTCGCCATAGGTCATCGCCTTGCCCGAATTGCGCCCGCCCTGCATGCCGCGCTGCAGCGCGACCCGCTCGTAATAGGCCCAGAGATGCTTTTGGGCGGCCAGGATCTCGAACGTCCTGCGCTTTAAGTCCCAGACCTCGTCGATGTTGAGGATCACCTGCGGCTTGAAGTTGCACATCTCGGGCTGATGCGGCTCGAACAGGAAGACCGGCGGCGCGTTGTAATTGTAGTCGGCCTGCGGCTTGTGGCCCATCGCCTGCGCCACGATCCGCGCCTCCTGGGCATACGCCGCGGCTGCCGGATGATCGACGTTGTAGGGATCTTCCAGCGAATGGGTGAGAACAAAACTCGGATTGAGCTCGCGGTAGATGTCGATCAGCCGCTCCCTATGGGTCTCGCCAAGACGCAACGGATAGTCACCGGCGTCGAAGAATTCGATCTCGGCGCCGAGCGCGGCCGCCGCCCGCTCCGCCTCGTCCCTGCGGCCGGCCTTGACCTTTTGAAGCGTCATGCCCGCCTCTCTCCAGGCAAACTGGGATTCGCCGCGCTCGCCGAACGCCAGGCAAACGATCTTGACGCGATAGCCTTTTTTGGCGTGCAGCGCGATCGCGCCGCCGGCGCGCCAGACAAAATCTCCGGGATGCGCCGAAACCACCAAGCCGGTCCTTGCCATGGCTTTTCCTCCCGCATTGCCGTTTTCTTTTGGAGGCAAGCGTAAGGGGACTCGGCGCCAAAGGCAAAGCTGTCTTAAGCTTAGCGCCAATGCCGCGTAGAAAGCTCAACTCAAGTCCACGATCTCGCTGGGCGCTCGCCGCTTCGCTGCTTCGACTTGCTCGCAGCATTGGCGAGCCACGGCTCCGGGAACCTGTTCCGGCTTCATCACATGGTCGTCATGACGGCTTCGGTTGACGGTAGCTCGATGAGGCCCGAAATTCGCTGCGATGAAATCTGAGTTCACTATCGTTGCATACTGGTCGTGGCTTGTGCTCGGGCTCGTTTGGCTGCCGGGTTTCTTCATGAGCAAGATCACTTCCAACGTG
Organism: Bradyrhizobium sp.; assembly: GCA_049674245.1. GTDB lineage: Bacteria > Pseudomonadota > Alphaproteobacteria > Rhizobiales > Xanthobacteraceae > Bradyrhizobium. The sequence goes on from JBATYU010001134.1 coordinate 15,463, forward strand.
CCTCATCTCGCTCTGCAGATTCCGGCTTCGGCCCTGCTCGCCGTCGGCTTCGTCTTCTTGCTCAATCCAAGGATGGGTTTTCTGAGCGTGCCGATCACGCCGCACGATGAGCTTGTCGGACTAGGTGGTCTTGCGCTTGATCTTGCCGGCATTGGCTTTGCCATTTGGGCCCGCCTCGCCCTGGGAGCCAACTGGTCGGGAATAGTCGCGACGACGAAAGAGGGACACGAACTCGTTCAAACCGGGCCGTATGCGATCGTTCGTCATCCGATCTATGCCGGGATTCTGCTGGCAATGATCGGCACGGCACTGACGCTTGGAACATTGGCCGGCTATATCGGCCTTCTGTGCGGCTTCGTGGCGATCATGATCCGCGTCAACGTCGAAGAAAGCCTCATGAGCCGCCAGTTCAACGAAGCCTACGAAGCCTACCGGCGACGCACCAAGAAGCTTGTCCCGTTCCTATGGTGAGGTAAGCAAGCGCCGGGGTCACTTCGCGTTCGCCGGCGCCTGATCAGCCCTACGCGTGCGCCCGGCGCTTTTTAGTCCGCGGCTGAAGCGGCGGAGAATCCACCCTCGGGGCCATCAGAGCGGCGATCTCGGCGGGTGAAACCGGCCTGCTGAACAAAAACCCCTGCAGTTCATCGCAGGAGCCGCCCCTCAAGAAATCGCTTTGTCCCTCGGTCTCGACGCCTTCGGCCACGATATTCAAGCCCAGCGCCTTGCCCATCGAAATGATCGCGGTCGTTATCGCGCGATCCTGCGGGTTTTTCTCGAGATCGCGAACGAAGGACCGGTCGATCTTGATGATGTCGATCGGAAACTGCTTCATCATGGACATCGATGAATAGCCGGTGCCGAAGTCGTCGATCGCAAGGCGCACACCCCGCGCGCGCAGCGCGGTCAGCAGCTTGATCGCCCGTTCGACGTTTTGCATCACCATGCTTTCGGTGATTTCGAGCTCCAGCAGCGCCGGCTCTAGCCCGGTTCGCTGCAAGACCTCGTCGATATCGCGCAGCAGATTTTCGTCCTGAAACTGGCGGGGCGACAGATTGACGGCGATCGAGAGCGGCGGCAAGCCCTGCTTCTGCCAAGCGATCGCCTGCTCGCAGGCCGTCTTCAGGACCCAGCGTCCGATCGGCACAATCAGTCCGGTTTCCTCGGCGAGCGGAATGAATTTCACCGGCGGGAGATTGCCGAGATCGGGGTGGTTCCATCGCAGCAGCGCTTCGACACCCGAGACGGCGCCGGTTCGCACGTTCAGCTTGGGCTGATATTGCAGCGTGAACTGATTGAGTTCGAGGGCATGCCGAAGATTGGTTTCGAGGACCAGACGCTCGATCGACTGACTCCTGATTTCGGGCGAATAGAAGCGAAAATCGTTCTTTCCTTCCTCCTTCGCCGCATACATCGCTATGTCGGCGTTCTTGGTCAGGATATGGCCGTCCTCGCCGTTATCAGGAAATACGGCGATGCCGATGCTTGCCGTGGTTCGGCACTCGTGGCCGGCGATGTCCATCGAAGCAATAAGGCTGGCGAGGATCTTGCGAGCCACCGCCTCGATCTGCCCGGCGTCGTTCACGCCATGCAGGATCGCGACGAATTCGTCGCCGCCGAGGCGAGCGACGTCATCGCTTTCACGGACGCTGCCGCGCAGCCGCTTCGCTGCCTCGATCAGCAACTGGTCTCCGGCGGCGTGTCCCAGCGAGTCATTGATGATCTTGAAACGGTCCAGGTCGATGAACAGCACCGCGCATTTGCGCCGTTCGCGGCGCGCGACCGCGATCGATTGTTCGAGCAATTGCATGAACATCACGCGATTGGGCAGACCGGTGAGCGCGTCATGGGTGGCCAGATACTGGATGCGGCGTTCGGCTTCGATCTTTTCGTCGCGGCTGTCAAAATTGCTTACCGCGAGCGAGACATTTTCCGAGAGGCGCTGCAGCAGCTCGGTGAAATCGGATGTAAACGCGTCCTTCTCTCCTGCCATGATCAGCAGCACGCCGATGGTCTCGCCGCGGCTGAACAACGGCAGGGCGGCCGCGGCAAGCGGTACAATGTGCTCGCTCTGCCGCGGCACGAGCGACTTGAAGTCGTTCTCGATGCAGGGCTTGGCGGTCCGGAACGCAGTTCCGACGATGCCGCCCGCATCATTCAAGTCATCCCTGATCGCAAAGCGCCGGCTTCTGACGAGGTCGGAATTCGGCCCGGCGGTTCCGCCAACTTCGAAACACTCCTGATCGGGCGATGCAAGCAGAACCGACGTCGAAGTGAACTTGCCGGCGCTTACCGTGTTTTCGCAAAGCATCCGGAACAGCTCTTCGCGATTGTTCGCCCGCATGATGGCTTCGTTGGTGGCGCTGAATGCCGCGAACATCCGGACGTATCGATCCTTCTGTTCCTCGCGCTGGAAGCCCTCGATGCCGAAAGAGACGTTTTCCGCGATATCGCGCATCAGCTGCTGGATACCCTCGTCTCCGGTCCCCGAGGTGCGGCCAAAGAAGAAAAAGATGATTCCGACCGACCGGCCGGCTACGATCAACGGCGCGGCGGCGCCGCCATAGGGGCTGCGCTTGTGATCGGCCTGATTGCTGGTCCGGCTGTCGGCCAACAGATCGTAAGTGAGCATGAGCTTCTGCTCGCGAAACGCCGGGCCCGCGAGACCTTGACCGTAGGGATTGTCGGGATCGATCGACAGCTTCAGGTGATTGATCGTATCCATTCCCTGGCCTGCCGCGGTGACCAGCTTCAGCCAGTGTGAATCGGGCTGCGCCAGAAAGATCGCGGCCGCGCCGAGCGACTTGCCCCCCTTGGCGACCGACTCGCAAACCATCTTGAACATGTCCGTCGCATTTCGCGCCCGAAGGATCGCCGTATTTGTTGCGCTCAGCGCTGCGAACATATCCGTCAGCCGACGGTTAGCGCGCTCCATCTGCTTGCGCTGTTTTTCGCGCTCGAATCCCTGTAGCGCAAACGAGACGTTTTCGAGCATGCGCTCCAGCAAGCCGACGATGTCATCGGTGAACGAGTGCGCGGTTTCGACAAAGAACAGGAACACACCGATGCTGGCGCCATCGTTCAACAGCGGGACCGCCGCCGCCGCGCCTATTCTGTCGGCGCGGCCCTCGCGCAGCCAGGGCTGTAACCTCGGATCGTTTTGATAATCGTTCGAGACACAGGGCTTCGCGGTACGGAATGCCGTACCTGCAAGCCCATGGCCGCGGTCGGAATCCGATTTGACCGAAATCCTCAAATTCGGAAGCGGACTGCCCGCCTCGAGCCCGGCGGCCGCCACGCAATCCAGCCAGCCATCCTGCTGAGGAAGGAGGGTTACGGCCACTCTCATGCCGACTTGCACGGCGGCATCACAGACGCGTTGAAACAGCTCGTCCTGCGCCGTGGTGCGCAAAATGGCTTCGTTGGTCGCGCCGAGCGCGGCGTAGACAAGCTCTCGATTCATCTGCGCAATGGGTCCCCGATTGCGACAGCGTAGGAATCTACATGCTAACGTCAAACGACTAATCATCGTGAATAAAACGTAAATTTTGCGATGCCGCCGCTAGCGCGCATTCGCCGGCGCGTGCAGGTGCCACAAATCCGCACGCCAGTGCAGCACGATGACCAGCATGAGCGCCAGCCCCGAGGCCGCGTAAAGCGTTCCGGTCGCGGCAAACCCGATCAGGTCGATCAGGCTGCCGGCCGCCAATAGACCCAGCGGCAGGCCGTAGATCACCATCATGCGAACGCCCATCACCCGGCCGCGGAAATGCTCGCTCGCACTGCGCATCAAGATGACCGCGATCGAAATCATGGTCAGACTTTGCGAGAATCCCGCCAGGATCAGGCAAGCCATCGCGGCCGGCACGGTTTGTATCTCGGCGAACACGAGCAGCATCGCATACCACGCCACGGCGGCGCCGATCATCAGCCGGGCCACCCGGATGCCGCCGGTCAGACTCAATACCATCGAGCCGATCAGCGAACCGATCGCGAAGCTCGCAGAGAGATAGCCAAGCGCGGTCTGCTGGGCGCCGTAGATCTCGCGCACGATATAGGGCAGCAATCCGTTGGACAGCGGAAAGGCCGTGAGATTGGCGAGGAAGGCGATCCACATCGCGGCGCGCATCCTGGGCGTGGTCCAGACGTAGGCGAGGCCTTCCTTCAGGTCGCGCAGCGGCGAGCGGTACGGCGGGCCGTCAGCGAACTCGTCGGCGGGGTGCGGCCTTGCCGGCGCCACGACGCAGAGCGTCAACAGCGTTGCAACCAGATAAAGGACGACGATCGCCACATAGGCCGGCCCGATGCCGAGCGCGGCGAACAGTCCGGCGCCGCTCAGCGCGCCCGCGATCCGCGCGGTATCCATCGTGGTTCGCGACACACTGATGGCGCCGATCAAGAGATCGTGCGGCATGATGTTGGCAACCAGCGCGCCGCGTACGCCGAGATCGGACGGCCGCACCAGACCCATGATCGACACGATGACCATGACCCAGGCAGGGGTCAAACGGCCCGTCAGCGCCAGCGTCATCAGGGTTGCCGCGAGCACGGCGTAGGTCGCTCGCATCATGGCCAACAGATCGCGATGGCCGATGCGATCGCCGACCACGCCGAACAGAGGCGCGACCAGCGTGCCCACGTAATTGAGCGAGGCGAGCACGGTCAAGAGCAGCACCGATCTGGTCTCGACCAGCACGTACCAGCCAAGGATCAGCGTCTCCATCTCGAACGCCCACGATGTGAGCAGATCGGCCGGCCACTGGAAGCGATAATTGCGGATGCGGAAGGGTGCCAGCGCGGAAGCCCGCGCAATCCTGCTCAAAACGCGCTGACGCGGTTCATGCGTTCCACCCTGCCCTGTTTCTTATTGAGTCCAGATTTACCGCTTCGCAGTGGAGCTGGCCAGCCCCACCGGTTCCAACGCGCGGCGCGCGCCCGCTCAAGCCCTGTTCGGCCGTTGGTAAATCAGGTGTTAAAGCGGTTTGGCGGGGCGGCAGAGCGCGAAATCCCTTGATTTTCAGGGCAATCCTGCCGCGCCGCACGCAAGCGCCATCGCCTGAGACGCAATCCTAGGCAGAATTCGCCGATTTAAAGGACCGGGAGCGGTCGAGGCTTAACCGTTTGTCCAACCACCGCCCGCATAGTGATCGCCGGCCCAATTCATGAAATGCCAGGTTCCATCACGATGACATCTTTCGGACGTGTGATTTCGGTGCGCGGATCCCTCGCCCGGGTGGGACTTCTGGCCACAAACCGGATGGCCGCCTCGGAGATACGGGCGACCGTCGGCCGCTTCGTCAGCATCCGTTGCGCCAACTCCACCATCGTCGCCATGATCACCGACGCGACCTGCGAGAACCTGCCGAGTTCCGACAATTATATCGCCAGCGCCGGCGTCGATCTGCTCGGCGAAATCCTGGGCGGCGAGCGGCCGAAATTCCAGCGCGGCGTCACCCACTATCCGACCATCGGCGACACCGTCGACCTGATCACCAACCACGAGCTGCGCACGGTCTACGCCCCGAGCGGATCGGATCAGATCAATGTCGGCACGCTGCAGCAGGATCCCTCCGTTGTCGCCTATGTCGATGTCGAAGAGATGCTCAGCAAGCACTTCGCGGTGCTCGGCTCGACCGGCGTCGGCAAATCGACCGGCGTGTCGCTATTGTTGAACGAGATTTTGAAGTCGCGGCCCAACCTGCGGATCTTCCTGCTCGACGTCCACAACGAATACGGCCGCTGCTTCGGCGAGCGGGCGCTGGTGCTCAATCCGCGCAATCTGAAGCTGCCGTTCTGGCTGTTCAACTTTGAGGAGATCGTCGACGTATTGTTCGCCGGCCGGCCCGGCGTGCCCGAAGAGCTCGACGTCCTCGCCGAAGTGATTCCGGTGGCGAAGAGCATCTATACCCAGTACCAGAATGCCGACCGCATCGGCTTGAAGCGCATCGATCCCAAGCAGGTCGGCTATACCCTCGACACGCCGGTGCCCTATCGCCTGGTCGACCTGATCTCGCTGATCGATGAACGGATGGGGAAACTGGAAAACCGTTCTTCCCGCATCATCTATCACAAGCTGATCTCGCGCATCGAAACCGTGCGCAACGATCCGCGCTACGCCTTCATGTTCGACAACGCCAATGTCGGCGGCGACACCATGGCCGAAGTCATCAGCTATCTGTTCCGGCTGCCAGCGCAAGGCAAGCCGATGACCATCATGCAGCTTGCGGGTTTCCCCGCCGAGGTCGTCGATTCCGTGGTTTCGGTGCTGTGCCGTATGGCGTTCGATTTCGGGCTGTGGAGCGACGGCGTCTCGCCGTTGCTGTTCGTCTGCGAGGAAGCGCATCGCTATGCCTCCGCCGACCGCAGCATCGGCTTCGGGCCGACCCGCAAGGCGGTTTCGCGCATTGCCAAGGAAGGCCGCAAATACGGCGTCTATCTCGGCCTCGTCACGCAGCGCCCCGCCGAGCTCGATGCCACCATCATCTCCCAATGCAACACGCTGTTCGCGATGCGGCTTGCCAACGATCGCGACCAGGCGCTGTTGCGCTCGGCGGTTTCCGACGCCGCGGCTAACCTGCTCTCGTTCGTGCCCTCGCTCGGCACCCGCGAAGTGCTGGCGTTCGGCGAAGGCGTGGCGCTGCCCACCCGGCTGCGCTTCAAGGAAGTGCCGGTGCATCAATTGCCGCGCAGCGAAGCCGCGATCAAGACGGTGCCGTCGGTTGCGGCGGGCCACGACATGCATTTTGTCAGTGCCGTACTCGAGCGCTGGCGCGGCGCCACCTCGCAGCGCGACGTTCCCAACGATCCCGGCACTAGCGAGCGGCTGGCTCCGCGCGCGGTGGAAGCTCCCTTGCTGCAGCCTTCGATGGGGCACGATCCCGATCGCTTTTCGCTGTTGAAGAAGCCGCTGCGCTAAAGACGCTCCTGCTGGACGCGCGTGCGCACTTTGCGTCGGTAGCGCCATCGACTATGTTTCAGGCCAATCAAGCCGGAACCAGCCCATGACGCAGCCCACCGCCAGCCGCTTTCCCACGCCCACCATCGACAAGCTGCCGGACGACATCCGCACCCGTCTGCTTGAGGTGCAGGAGAAATCCGGATTCATCCCGAACGTGTTTCTGACGCTGGCTTACCGGCCCGCCGAATTCCGCGCGTTCTTCGCCTATCACGACGCGCTGATGGACAAGGACGGCGGCCTCACCAAGGCCGAGCGCGAGATGATCGTGGTTGCCACCTCGAGCGCCAATCAATGCCAATATTGCGTGATCGCGCACGGCGCAATCCTGCGCATCCGGGCGAAGAACCCGCTCATCGCCGATCAGATCGCGGTCAATTACCGCAAGGCCGACATCACGCCGCGCCAGCGCGCCATGCTCGATTTCGCGATGAAGGTGGCGACCGCGTCGCAGCTGATTTCGGACGCGGATTTTGCGGCGCTGGCCGGCCACGGTTTTTCCGACGACGACATCTGGGATATCGCTGCGATCGCAGCCTTCTTCGCACTGTCGAACCGGATGGCCAACGTCACCGGGATGCGCCCGAACGACGAATTTTATATGCTGGGGCGGTTGCCGAAATAGCCGGGACACGTGGCCTCATGGTTCGAGACGCGCCAACGGGTCCGCGCGAAGCGCGGCCCGATGATAAACTCCGACGCGCTCCTCACCATGAGGATCTTAGACCTCATCCTGAGGAGCATCGTGAAGCGATGCGTCTCGAAGGATGAAGCCGTTGAAGTGGAAATTGCTTAATCGTCCGATGCCGGTCCGCACCAGCCTGGCAGATAGACCGCGTCCTTGCTCTTGGCGAACACCAGCGCCTTCTCGGTCGCTTTTTCGAAATCATCCTCCACGCTCTCGCGCGACATCTTGCGGCGCAGGAAATCCGCCCAGAGGAATTCGCTGAATGGCGTAGTGTCCTTGGCGAAACCGCCGACGCGCCGCAATTCGCCGGCGAGGCTGCGGAACGGGTCGTCCTTGAGGTCGGCCACCGATTTCGGGAGATCTTTGAAGTGCCGGCGTTCGCCCTTGGCGTCGTAGGGATAGACCCATCTCTTGTTGTCCATCACGCCCCAGAACGCGTCTCGTCCGACCATCGTGAGATCGCCGATAATGATGACGAGAATGTCTTTTACGTCTTCGTCGTGAAGCGCACGCGCCAGATGGTGGTGATCGACAACATAGTAACGCTCGTCCGGCCCCAAAACGACCGGGATCATGTGCTTGCCGAGCAGCTCGGCCTGCTTCTTCTTCGATCCATGATCGCGCCAGCGCTTGCGCTTTTCCTTGACCTCTCGCATTCCAACCGTCATTTGCGTCGGGCGCAACGAGAGGATCGGCACCGGGTGCAGGATCGGTTCGCGCGTATTCGCCATGAGCTAAACCCCTGTTTGATTTTTCGAAAAATTGCTCTGAAATCCCAACGATTATGCCATGATGGCACAGGCGATTAAATGCCCTCAAGAGACGCGGAGATGATGATCAGACAGCAGAGCGAGCGAACAGCGAAGGCGCGGGTCGTCCGGCTTGGAGGTCGCGAGATCATCGTCGCGGAAGGCCAGCATCTCAGTTTCTGGGCCGACATCAGTCATCGCTCCATGACGGCCTCCTGGCCGTCTTTCATCGCCGGAGCCGCACTGGTGTTTGTCGCCCTCAACGCGATTTTCGCGCTGTTCTACTGGATTGCGGATCAGCCGGTTTCGAACGTGCCGGGCGGCGCCTATATCGACTATCTCTATTTCAGTATCGAGACGCTTTCGACCGCCGGCTACGGCGACATGCATCCGCAGACCTACTACGGACATTTCGTCGCCGCCGTGGAGCTGTTCACGGGGATCTTTTCGATGTCGCTGATGACCGGGTTGATCTTTGCGCGGTTCTCGCGGCCAAACGCCCGGTTGCTGTTCGCCGACCACCCGGTCATTTCAAGCCATGAGGGCAAGCCGACCCTGATGATTCGCTTCGTCAACGAACGACACAACATCATCGGCAATGCCACCGCAAAACTGTGGCTAATGCGGAACGAGGTGAGTTCGGAGGGCGGGTCGTTGCGGCGGTTCTACGAGCTGCCGTTGCTGCGAAACGAGCATCCCGCGCTCGCGTTGAGCTGGACGATCTACCATGTCCTCGACGAGCAAAGCCCGCTTTACGGCCTCAACGCGGATGACTATGCGGCAGCCGACGTTTCGCTGGTGGTAGTGGTGTCCGGATACGATGTTGTTGCGGCGCAAACCATCCATGCGCGGAAGTCCTACGATTATCCTGCCATACGTTTCGGGCAGCGCTACGCCGATATCCTCGACCGCGCGGAAGACGGCCGGCTCAGGATCGACTACGGCAGGTTCCACGAGACGTTGGAGGGATAGTTTCGCGCACGCTACCATGCCAACATTTTCTGTGAGACGCGGCATGAGCGTGCTAAATAAGATCAGGACGCTCCGGACCGACACCAGTGAAAACCCAGCAGCCCATTGCATCGGAAGAAGAGCATCGCGTGCTTCCATTCCGGCCGCGCAGCCCGCTTCATCCGCCCGCGCGACCGACCAATATGGGGGCCCAGCCTGAGCATCAGGATAGCAAGGGTGAGCCGCTCGATCTGTCGCGTTACGAACGTCCGCGGGAGGAGCCGGACGATTTTCGCCACCGCATGCTTGCCAATATCGCCGCGTTCGCTTTTACCGTCGCGCTGACGGCGATCGGGATATGGCTCGCGATGAGCATCGCCGATTTGCGCAGGACCCAGGATTGCGTGTTGATGGGGCGGCGCGATTGCGTGCGCATTTCCACGCAGCACTTCTAGCAGCCCCCAGCCCCCAGCCCCCTCGCCCGGCCCAAATCGGCGTGAAATCGGCCAGAGCCGGTCCAGTCCGCCTCCATTGAACTCAGGGCGTCGCTCCGTTATACGGGCACTCGACTTTCGTCCCGGCAGGCACCGGACGCTTCCGGGGTGAGACCCCGCCCGCGGCGCCATCTAGAATTTATCTCCAATATATCAAAGGTTTAGTGTGATGTCATCAACATTCGATCAGGTTGCCACGATCATCGCCGAAACCTGCGACATCCCGCGCGACACGATCACGCCGGATAGCCACGCCATTGACGATCTCGGCATCGACAGCCTCGATTTTCTCGACATCGCATTCGCCATCGACAAGGCCTTTGGTATCAAGCTGCCGCTGGAAAAATGGACTCAGGAAGTCAACGACGGCAAGGCGACCACCGAGCAGTATTTCGTCTTGAAAAACCTCTGCGCGCGCATCGACGAGCTGGTCGCGGCCAAGACCGCGGGCACCTAATCGCCCGTCATGCAGCTTGAATATTTCCAGCTCATCGATCGCATCCGCGACCTTGACACGGTAGCGAAGACCATCACGGTCGAGGCGCAGGTTCCGACGGCCAGCACCATTTTCGAGGGGCATTTTCCGGGCTACCCGCTGATGCCTGGCGTCTTGCTGATCGAATCGATGGCGCAGACCTCCGGCTGGCTGTTGCTAGGCCTGATGAAATTCGAACGCATGCCGTTTCTGGCCGCGGTCAAGGAAGCCAAGATCCGCGGCTCCGTCTCTCCCGGGGAATTGCTGACCATCGACGCCAACATCCTTCACGAAGGCTCCGGTTATGCGATGACCGAAGCGCGGGTGAAGGTCGGCGGCAAGCTTCGATGCAACGCGACGCTGACGTTCAGCCACGTCCCCTTTCCCAGTCCGGATATGCGTGGATATATGGACGCCATGGCCAAGCGCATCGGCTTTCCGCAGCAGGTTGTTTTGCCATGACCGAGACGGCGCCTTCGAGACCAGAGCCGGCGGAAGTCTGGATCACCGGCATCGGTCTTGCCACCTCGCTCGGCGAGGGGCTGGATGCGAACTGGGACGCCCTCAACGCGCGGCGCATCAACGTCGATGAGAAGGGCTTTGCGCCCTATGTCGTTCATCCCTGGGCCAAGGTCAGTCTCGACGCGCAAATCCCGAAAAAGGGCGATCAGCGCCAGATGGAGGCGTGGCAGCGGATCGGCACCTATGCCGCCGGGCTGGCGCTGGATTCCGCAGGCGTCAAGGGCAACAAGGAAATCCTGGGGCGGATGGACATGATCATCGCCGCCGGCGGCGGCGAGCGCGACCTCGGGGTCGACGCCGGCATTCTCAATGCGCAGGCCAAAGGCAACGCCGCCCCCGGCTTCCTCAACGAAAGGCTGATGAGCGATTTGCGTCCCACCCTGTTCCTGGCGCAGCTCTCCAATCTCTTGGCCGGCAATATCGCCATCGTCCACGGCGTATCCGGGACCTCACGCACCTTCATGGGCGAGGAAGTCGCCGGCGCGGACGCGGCGCGTATTGCGCTCGCGCGTATCGCGGCCGGCCAAAGCGACATCGCGCTGATCGGCGGCTCGCATAATGGCGAGCGCAAGGATCTTTTGGTTCTCTATGAGTTCGGCGATCTCAACCTCAAGGACAAGTTCGCGCCGGTATGGGCGCGCGGGCCGAGGGCAGGATTTGCGCTCGGCTCCGCCGGCGCGTTTCTCGTCATCGAGTCCAAGGCCCATGCGATCGCCCGCGGCGCAAAACCCTATGCGCGCCTGACTAACGTCGTTGCCGACCTGTCTAAACGCTGCGGCACCGGCGACGTCAGGACGACGCTGGAGAAGCTCTGGTCAACGCTCGGCAAGCTCGATGGCGGCGGCGCCATCATTACCGGAGCGACCGGCGTCGAGCCGGTCACCTCGGAGGAACGCGCCTTCCTCGCCGGACATCCGGATTTTGCGGTGCGGGCCACCGGCACCAGTTTCGGCCACACCATGGAGACGCAGTTTCCGCTGGGCATCGGGCTCGCGGCGTTGTCGATTTCGCGCGGCGCGCTGTTTCCACCGGGCGATTCGTCCGGGATAGAGATTGAAATGTCCAAACCGCCGACCCAGATTGTCGTGGTGGGGGCGGGTCATTGGCGCGGCGAAGGCATGGCCCTCGTCGAGGCGATCAAGTGATCTGGACATCTTGGGCGTTTTGACTGGTGGGGAAAACATGACAGCGCCACGCGACAAACTCGGAAGGCCGATCGTCGTCGTCACCGGCATGGGCATGGTGACCTCGCTCGGGGCCGGCAAGAGCGATAACTGGGCGAAGCTGACCGCAGGCCAGTCCGGCATCCGCACCGTCA